>NZ_BQXN01000004.1:130231-130367 GCF_045862745.1 Furfurilactobacillus entadae
GAGATGAGTGGCGAACGGGTGGGTAACACGTGGGTAACCTGCCCTAAAGTGGGGGATAACATTTGGAAACAGATGCTAATACCGCATAACAACGAGAACCGCATGGTTTTCGTTTGAAAGATGGTTTCGGCTATCA
>NZ_BQXN01000005.1:0-114978 GCF_045862745.1 Furfurilactobacillus entadae
AGATAGGATTATTGCAGCACTTGGTATGTTGAAATGTAACGCAGTTACTCTATAGAAAGTCTGGTGCTGTTTCATCCAGTTTAATACTTGTTGCTTAAAGTCACTAGAATAGATCTGTTTCCTATGAGTACCTTCTAATCCTTCAACACCATACGTTTGAAATTTGTTAACCCAGTCAATAATTGTTTGTCTACTTGGAATATCGTATCTGTGGGTCAGTGTCGTACTACCAATGCCCGCTAAGTATTCAGCGACGATTTTTGCTTTAAATTCATAATTATATTTAGCCATAGTAAAACCCCCAGAGTTGGATTTTGTCCAACTCTGGGGGTTCACTTCAACCACCCAAAGTTTGGGTGGTCAGTCGTTTTATACTTGTTTTAACGCGCTAATATCACACGGTTACCGGTCTATTTGCTTGCCTTAGCACCTTTATTAACGTAACTCAACGTGCCGATCGGGCCAGAAACATGCAGTTTACCATTTTTATAGGTCAGCTTTGTCACCGCAGCATTTTTCAACGGTGTCCCCTTGTAGTCCTTACTCATCGTTGATAGGTATTCATTAATGGACATGCCCGAACTAACCACCAGAACGTTCCCACCACCATCTTTTTCAGTGGTTTTCGCAATGTGATTTAATTCAGATGTCATCCGCTTTTGAACCTGTGCAGAATCTTCCGCCCGGTCACTCTTTGCTAACTTCGTGTCTTGACTATTTTGTTGATCTAATTTGTAATAGGCGTCTTGAAGCTTATTCCAGTAGTCTTTCCCCGTCTTTTGCATGAATTCATCGCCACTTTGGTAGCCATAAACACCAGCAATCTTGTTATTATCAGCAGCAATGTTGTCCCCTTCAAAACTGCCGTAACCACCTTCACGGAGGTCCTTACTCTGCGTCACTTTCACAGACTTATTGTCAGAGTGTTTCAGTACTTCCTGAGCAGTGACCTCTTGCCGGGTCAAGTCCCCCGAATAAGCGGCTTTAAACTTAGTCCCCTTTAACCCAGTTCCCAAATCATCCGCAACCTTGACCCCGTTCTTTGTGAGTGGGAAATTACTCCACCCCTGAACCCGTGTCATGACGTTCCCTGTCGTTTCACCATGACGGGTCAAATAAATCGTCACCGTCTTGTTGCTAGCAGCCTGAACGGGTTGTGACGTTGCGCCCATGCCAAGTGTTAAAGCAACCACCGTTGCCGAACAAAATAGGCCGAGCTTCTTCGTTAGTTTCATGATCAAAATTCCCCCAAGATAGTTTTATGAATCCGCTTACATAAAAATCATATCACTCTCGAAGGGTTCCGCCAATATTTTTCTTAGATACCAGTAGTCCAGCCACCCGTTTGTTCATCCATATCACGTTTACGCATTGCTGAAACGTACGGATTACCAGAAACATAAAATCGGAGCGGCTCATTTTGCCAGTCCCCCGCGCTAACACCGATCCGTGGTGAGGCGATCACCTGCTGCGGGGTGCGCACGGCTTCGTGAAATTCAAAGGGGCTCTCAGCAAACGCAATGTCATTCCACCGCCGATCCGTGATTCCTAAGGCAGCGGTGAGCTTCGCTGGTCCGTTGGTCACCCCATACCCACGCTGAGACCGATTCTGTTGCATGTGGTCTTCACCAACCGTTGGCTGTAAGCCACGAATGAGAATCCCTTGGGGTGTGCCAGCCGGCTGGCACACAAAGTTCATCAAAATCAGCCCACGCATCGTGTAAAAATAAAGGGTTCCCGGTTCATTATAGAGTGCCCGATTGGCTTGGCTTCTGCGGTGTTTAAACGCATGAGCGGCTGAATCTGCATCGCCGAGGTACGCTTCTGTTTCCACGATCAGGCCACCAACTGGCCCCTGACGCCCATGATAAATCACTTCGCACCCTAATAGGGCCCGGGCGTTGACCGTTGTTACCCGCTTCCCTAAAAATGACGCTAATTCCACGTTGTCCACCTCCAGTAATTCATGTCATTTAGCATACTGCTCTTTCACCAAAAAAGCAGTGCAAAAAACGGGGTGCTGACACCCAGTTGCGTTCAACTGAATCTCATCACCCCGTTACTTTGCCATAATTTAGTTCCACATGCTGTTATGGAACCCGTGACCATCTGGTCTGAAACCGCGCCGATCAAAACCGGCTCCGTCTGGATGGTTAAACCGCCCATGGCCAAAATGACTACGTGCCCCACCAAACTTTGTAAAATCTGGTTCCTCGGGAGCGTCCATGTCCGCTAACCGATCCTTTAGTGACCCATTAACCTTCCCCAGCAGCTGGGTTAGTTGCACCGTTTCTTCATCACTTAACCCGGCGAAAATGGTTGCTAAATAGTCATCAGCAGCGTCCTGGCGTTCTGCAAGAACTGCTTTCCCCTTATCCGTCAAGACAACGTGGGTCACCCGTTTATCATTCTCATCCGTTTGCCGCTCGATCAATTCACGCTCTGCTAACTTACTCAACATCTCGGACAATGAGGAGGGCCGAACATCCATTAACTCTGCCAGTTCACTTTGCGTCACATTGTCGTGATCGGCAATCAGCTTTAGCAACCGGGCCCGACCATAGCTGTGCCGGTGCCCATTTTCCGGCTGTTGTGCCCGACTGGCAAAGCCATACCGTTGAACCTGCTTCACAACGTCCATCAGTGTCCGAAATAATTCGTTATTGTCTTTTTCTGTCATCATAAATCTCCTCTTAATTTTAGTTAGGCACCTAATATGTCTCCCATTATATAGGCGCCTAAGCTTTTGTCAATCGTTTTGTTTCATCATTTTTTCTGAACAAAAAAAGAGAAATTCAGAAAGACATTTCGTTCAGCAGGCGAATGTGATACGCTTACATCATTGTTAGAGCACACTTTCGTGAAACGGGGTTGATTTCTTTATGGCAAATGAATTTCCTCAAGTCGTTACCATCGCAGGTTCTGATTCTGATGGTAGCGCTGGTTTACAAGCAGATTTAAATACATTCTTCACACGTGATGTTTATGGTATGTCAATTGTAACTGCGTGCGTTGCCGGTAACTCTTACGGAATTCAAGCAGCAACGGCCATGCCAGCAGATTTCATTGATCAACAATTTACATCACTCAACGATGACTTTAATCTTCGGGCTGCTAAGACCGGAATGTTATCGGATGCTGCCTTAATTAAAAACGTGGTTGCTAACTATAAACGTGTTGATTTTGGACCACTAGTCGTCGACCCCGTTATTGTCACAAAGCACGGAGCCATGCTCTTAGAAACTGACGCGTTCGAAACATTGCGTGAAGAGCTGGTACCGTTAGCGGCCGTGATTACACCGAACTTCTACGAAGCTGAAAAACTGGTTGAAATGAGCATCAATTCGCCAGAAGACATGTTGACGGCAGCAAACAAGCTCCAAGCATTGGGCGCTAAAAACGTCATGATCAAGGGGCAACACAATGATGAAAATCAAACCGAAGTTCGTGATTTAGTTCTGCTCGAATCTGGCGAACACTTCTGGCTTAGCGCACCTTATGTGCACACAGACCGGGTCAACGGAACGGGTGACTCATTGTCTGCCTGCATCACCGCAGAACTTGCCAAGGGTCAGTCTGTTAAGGATGCCATCACCATTGCTAAGCACTACGTTAACACCGCCATTGCAAATGAAATCGCGGTTGGCCATAAATTTGGCCCCATTAACCACTGGGCTTATCAAGACTAAACAAACGAAAAATAGCGACCACGGATTGTTTCAAATCCGTGATCGCTATTTATTTTGAATCAGTTCATTCACTTAATTTAGTATCATCCAACAATTCATGGGCCCGTGGCACCGTCGTCACTAGAACCGGATAGTCTGATTCGTTCCATTCCAACCGTGGTTCAGACCGAACCAACTGAATGACGTTCCCTTGAACTGCCTTCAACACGAGACTGATTACTTGCTGACTGGTAAACGCTGGCGCTGCCATCTTGGCGATGTAGCCAAGTGAACGCGCCTTATTGTTTTTCAAAACACGTTTTGCCCGGCCGTTTTGTGCCGCTGCATTAATTAAATAGTCAATAATCGTTTCGTTGTTTTCCACAGCAGTTTTCTCCGACCTAATTAGATTTCGTGCCCATTTCATTATCTTATTAAAGCACATTGGTCCCTGAAAGCCCATCAAAAATCGTCGTTCATTCAGCTACCACCACGCCAATAGCTGGTGGATAATTAAGATAATCCCGCCCCACAATAAAATTGCTGGGATGCTGGCATTACGTAAAACAACAAAAAAGCGCATTATCTTTGGCCCCCTTTAGATGACACACCATCTCATTCATCATGATTACGCATCCGCAATCCGTTTTAAAAAAATTACTTAGTTAATGATTTTTATTTTATCATTTAATTTAATAAAGTCGACCGCTTTGGCCTTAATCTTAGGGATTTTTATAGATCAATTGATTGTTACACGGGTGACCAAACAAAAAGACCGCCATAACGGCGATCTCGTTGTTTTGCTTTACTTGGATAGGAATGGCCCCACCCAGACTCGAACTGGGAGCAGCCGCTTAGGAGGCGGCGGTTTTATCCAGTTAAACTATAAGGCCAACACAACAGCGCCATTAAGCGCTGTTTTTATCGTTCATTACTTCAAAAACTGGGCAACACCATTGCCAAAGGACCAATCAGGGCTGGCGTTTTCAACCATTGACACCATGACATCATTTGGTTCAATTCCCGCAGTGGCCTGTAATTCAGCCACTAAATCACGATAGAACGCTTGCTTTTGTTCTTCTGTCCGACCACCACGAATGGTGATTTGAATCATGACAAACTTATCGCTGCGTTCGATCCCAAAGCCAGTGTCTTCGATGATCATTTCTTCTGGATCATGTTGGGTCACAATTTGATAGCGATCACGTTCAGGAACCCCAAACGATTGAACAAGAATCTTGTGTTCAGCATCCAGCATTGCTTTAATCTCAGCTTTACTGCGTCCTTTTTGTAAATCAAAACGTACTAATGGCATGTGTCACTAATCCTTTCCTTGTTGCACTTGGCGTTTGTGCCGCATGCCCTTGTTCTTTGAATGTTTTTTATGCGTTCGGACCTTTTTACTTGTCGAAGCCTCTGTTACTGGCCGCAAACGGTCACCATGGGATTGTCGCTTCTCCTGACGATCCTCGTGCGCCGCATGGCTCGTAGCCGGTGTCGCTTTACGCTGAGGCGTGGCAGACTTAGCCGCCGGAATTTTCGGCCCAGTCACATGTTGCTCGCGGGCAGGTCGTTCATCCACAAACGCGTTATGCGCAAAGTACAGCGGTTGAAGCTGATAATCACTTCCCCGCAACGTTTGTTTTAACCGCCGAAGGTCGTGATCATTCCCGAAGTTAACCACTAACCCGGTTGCACCCATCCGGCCGGTCCGACCCACACGGTGCGTATAGGTAATCAAGGAACCAGGTAAGTCATAGTTGATCACCGCTGGTAGGTTCGGGATGTCCAACCCGCGGGCGGCAACGTCCGTGGTCAGTAAGAACTTAACCTTCCCCTTCCGAAAATCACGCATGGCGTCAGCCCGTTGGACTTGGCGTTGCTTCCCAGCAAGTGAAACGGCGTCCACGTGTTCATGACGCATCGCCGCCGCAGCTCGCTCCAGTTCACCAAGCTGGTTGAAAAAGACCAACGCTTGAAACCCTGGCACCCGTGAAAAGCGCCGTAACATTGACGCCCGTTGGTTTGCCGGCAATTCCATCAAACCGTGCTTAACAACCCCTTGTGTTTGGTCCACGTCGCGGACATCAACCGTCGTAACGTCGATGCCGAACTCAGCCGTGACCTGTTCTAACGCTGCTGTCTTTGTGGCCGAGAAAAAACTCAGTTGAACATCGCCCGGTGCTTCACGGATGATGTCTTCCACGTCCTGACGGGTTTCACCAGCTAAAAGTTCATCCGCCTCGTCAATCACGACGCTCACCAGCAAGTGTGGCTTTAGCCGGTGCTCATTCAGCAAGTTTAGAACCCGTCCTGGTGTCCCCACCACGATTTCAGGGTTTTGCTTCAACTTTTCAATCTGACGCTTAACGTTAGCGCCACCCGTCAAGGCTGCCACTTTAAGGCCAACTAACACGGCCCAATCACGCATGACCGTGGTCGTTTGTTGTGCAAGCTCCTGACTTGGTGCCAATACAAGTAATTGGGTCCCATCACCAGGGAGCACCTTGGCTAAGAGTGGCAGCGTAAACGCGACCGTTTTCCCAGAACCAGTGGGTGCCAACCCAATGACGTTTTCATCAGCCGCTAAGGGTTGATAAACGCCAGTTTGGATGGCAGTTTGTTCTGAATAGCCAAGTTCCTTAAAGTGTGTTTCAAATCGTTTGTCCATTTAAACGCTCATTTCTTATTAATTATCCGCTGGAAAGACAATGCTTGCCTTCCGCCGGAGGTCATACAAAACACCATTAACAATTTCACTCAGATGAAGCCAGGTTTGGTAATGCCGGACGTTATCCGGATTCTCAGGATTGTTTAAAACCTCTGCAAATTCTGTTGCTTCCGCCACCATTGGGTTGTCAGCTGGTGTTTCAGACAACTGGGTCACCGTCCCATCCGCTGCATGGTAAACCACGGATTTCAGTTCTGCGGCGTTGTCCATAACGATGGTGTCCTTGACCCCATAAATTTCTGAAGGCAGGTAGGAATTCGTGTTCTTTCCGATGTTCAACGTGACGTCAAACCCATCGTAACCGAGCACGGCGATTCCCTTTCCATCAGCACCTGTCCGCAGTGGGGTTGCATAGTAATGCACCCGGTTGGGTTTTCCAAACCATGTCACCGCGTCATACACAACGTACACGCCAAGATCCTGTAATGCGCCACCACTATAAGTGGTCGTGAACACATTTGGATCCTTGCCTGCCAAGTAATCGTCATAACGCGACGAATACTTCATGTAGGTCAGTGTGGCCCCACTGATTGTCTCCATTTCTGCCAGTTGTTTCCGAATTGCACGGAAATTTGGTTCATGAATATGCCGTGCTGCTTCAAACACATGACTCTCAGGGTGAGCAGCTAAGGCCGCCTTCACCTGAGCAAATTCCGTTGGGTTCGATGCAAGTGGCTTTTCCACAATGACCTGTTTTCCCGCCTCAAGTGCTTGCAAGGTCTGGGTGACGTGCAAACTGTTTGGCGACGCAATGTAAACCACCGTAAAGTCACCTTCAGCAAAGAAAGTGGTTAAATCAGTATACACCTGACCACCATTCTTAGCCGTAAAATCTTTTCCTGTGTCTTCGTGCCGTGAGTAAACGCTCGTCAATTCGTAAGCCCCACTTGTTGCTGCGGCTTCCACGAATTGTTGCGTAATCCAGTTCGTACCAATGATCCCTAGTTTTAACATGCTATAGAACCTCCGTCGGAAATGAATTTTTTGTGCGTTACCAGGATCCCGATAATGATTTTCATTATCGCCAAACGATTCTGTTAATACTTTTATTTTACCAATTTTAACGTTAAGTTGCAGTATTCAGGTCAGATTGTGTCAAGAATATGTTAATTCAATTACGGCAAGTCTTCCACTATCGAAATTCCCTAAAAACATGCTATATTTATATTTGTAAGAAATTTACACTAGGGGAAGAAAGCGAGGATGATCCAGTGCCTTTAAGACGGAATATTTTATTATTTGGTGTCTCAGTTGTCGCCGGTTTAACAAGTACCTTTACACGCTCTAACAAAAAGCAATCTCATAATCAGACGGCGTTACCAATGTTATATTCTGGCACCTGGAAATATGCCAATCACGACGATCACCGTGTCCATCACTTGCAGATCAACCCGGATCTATCACTTCATATTGATGGGCGGCTTGAAAACGCCACGGTTGAAAGCATCAACGCACAGGAACTCGTTTACCTTGATAGCTTTGGCTATCACCTGCGCGTTCAAACAACCGAGCAACTCCCGGTTGCCCTCTATGATGAAGCAGACAACGCTACGTATGCATTGGTAAGCGTTCAGACGGGGAAAACACCTGTTGATGGTAACGCCCTTCCGGATTGATCGTTACTTTAATTAATAATTCAAAACGTCCACTTCGATGTCACCATCGTCGTGGACGTTTTTTGTTCGTTGATTACTTTGTTAAATTAAACTTTTCCCGCTGCTCCGGAGTTAGCCGCCACGTCAGGTAGTGTTCTAACAACTTCATGTCGGTGGCAAGGTTCTCTGGTGTGCACTCACGTTTATACGCCGCACGTTCCGCCGTTTCTAACAGTGAGTTCAGCGGAACCAGCCGTGGCCCAATTGCCACAAAAATTTTCAAGCGGTTTTTATCCCGTGAATTTTCTGGTGTGACGCCCACCTTTACCGCAACGTCAAAACTCCGAAACGCGATGAAATCAGCACATGCCCAGCCGGCTGTTACCGAGAAATCTGGTAAGGCCGTCTGTGAATCACCAAACTGACGGGTAATGGCGTCTAACATTAACGTCTGTGCCTCATTGATACTTAAATGTTTCTGCTTTGACTTTGCTTTTTCAGGTGTTGCCTTTTTCTTCTTTTTCTTATCAAACATGATTATTTTTTCACCCTATCTTCATTCATTTTCGAACGATTGCTTGGTTCCATTATAGACCATTAATGACAGTGACTGGCGTTTACCCGCCACGACGATGGTTCCAGCATCGTTATACATCATGAACTGAACCTGTTTCGGCGACCGCTTATTAAGCTGATCATCGTCTAACGCAACGTTAGGAAGTGCCAAATGGTCCTTTAACGCGGTGTACTCCGCCGGGAAGGTCCAAATGCCGACATCCTGCTGATAATCATCTTGCAACATTTTCATCATCAGTTTGAGCCGCCCGGCCGTTCGTTTAACCGCCTGGTCAGAATCAAAGCTTGCGCCCGTATTTGGGACCGCAATCATGATGGGCAAGCTTCCCGTTGATGACCCCACCTGCCGCTCAAAGTAGTCGACCTGGCTTTGAACGCTACTGCTTGGACTATAAATCAGGTAAACCCCAACTTTCAGTGTGCTACCCAGGCTTCGATTGTAGTTGCCGCTGAACGCATCATCTAGGTACCGGTTCCCCACCGTTGTCTTTAGGTAGGCAAACTTTAGGCCCGTTTTGGCAAGCGCCTGAAAATCCAGAAAACCGGCCTCCTGATCAATCGCTGCGCCAGTTATCGGGTAGCGCGCCAGTGTCGCTTGGTGCCGCATTTGCCACGCGTGAACCAGTGCATAGCCGCCACCGCACAATCCGACAACAATGAGGCTCCCAATTAACCAATGTAAAAAACGGTGACCTCGTTGCTGACGGCGGCGTTTCTCATGCAGTTGTCGTCGATTCATCAACCTTTCACCACTCCCCCTGTTTGCGTGCTCGTACACTTTATTTTAGCACGTTAACTGGAAAAGCCAATGTGCCACCACGTTTACAACGAAACTGGCGGCAAAGTGATCCCTGATTATTCGCGTGAAACTTCCATGGCGTGACGCACATCCTTTAACAGCATCTCGCCAGCCGTGGTCTTCGCCCCTTGGGCCCCCACCAATGTAAACAAACTATCCATGATGGTTAGCTGGGCGATCAGCGAGCTCATGGATTCACTCCGATAATTAACTTCTTCGGCAACGGACTGAAAGACAATGTCACTCTTCTTGGCCAGCGGTGAGGCTGGATAACTTGTGATTGCGATCATAGGTACTTGATTAGCGCGTAATTGATCCGCCATCATTAAAGTGTCATGATTCCGCCCTGAATGCGACACTAAGATTGCCACGTCATCCGGTGTCATGTTAACTGCTTGCATCAGTTGAATGTCCACATCTGGATGAAACTGCGCGCGAACCGTGGTCCGTAAAAATTTATGATAGCCGTCCAGCGCCACGATTGAGGAACCGCCGAACCCAAAAAAACTTAATAAATGTGCATTTTTGATCAACTTAATGGCCGCAGCCAAATCATCATCTTTTAGCAGGGCCCGGGTTGCATCCAGCGCATTATCAGCCCCCTGGAAGACCTTATCAACCACAACCGTTGGTGCATCATCCTCTTCAATTTCGCTGAAGAAGCTGTCCGTTTGATTTGCAATTCCGCCAAAGCCCAAGCTAAATTCTCTAAATGAGCGCCACCCAATTCGCTTAACAAACCGGCTTACCGTTGCCGTTGAAACCTTGACGTTCTCAGCCAAGTCCTGAATGGTCATTTCACTGGCTTTCGCTGGATTTCCCAAAATAAAATCCGCAATTTTTTTATCAGCCCCCGTCAGGTGTTGATAGTTTGCCTTGATAGTACTAACGCTGGTGCGTGCGATAATGGTCGCCATCCCTTCTGTGAATGAAAATTATCATTCTAATTTATGTAAAAAATTTTCTAGTTTTATTATGCCGCAAACGCTTTCAGATTGCATCAACTTTCACAAAATATGTATGACTTACTGTTGTTAACGCCGGTGATTTCGCCTATACTAGCATGCGTAGATTTAACTAACGACGCTACTAAAGGAGTTTACAAATATGGACTACATGGTCGGAATGGACATTGGTACAACCAGTACCAAAGCTGTTTTATACGACTTGGACGGGAACGTGTTGGCTTACACCAACAAACTGTATCCGCTCTATCGTGATGCCACTGGGATGGCAGAAGAAGATCCTGAAGAAATCTTAGAAGCCGTTGTAAACGGTTTGCAAGAAATTCTCCGGAAAGCCGATTTAAAGAACGGTAAGTTGCACGGTGTTTCTTTCTCAAGTGCGAACCAAAGTTTGATCGCACTGGACAAGAACCACAAGCCACTGACCCGGGTTATTACATGGGCTGATACCCGTGCAACCAAGTACGCGGATCAATTAAAGGCTGATGGCACTGGTAAGACGCTCTATGAGCACACCGGAACGCCAATTCACCCTATGTCCCTTCTATGTAAATTGTTATGGCTGAAAAATGAACAAACTGACGTTTACAACCAGGCCGCTTACTACTGTGGGATTAAGGAATACGTCTTCTACCGCCTGCTTGGCGTTTGGCAAATGGACATTTCCGTTGCTAGTGGAACCGGAATCTTTAACATCTTTGACCTCGATTGGGACAAGGATGCTTTGGCCCTAACTGGTGTGACCACCGACCAACTGCCAGCTATTGTTGATGGTTACGCACAGTCAACCGGCATGCGCGAAGAATACGCAAAGGTCATCGGTTACCCAACTGACGTCCCATTCATTCAGGGTGCTTTTGATGGTGCCCTCTCTAACCTTGGAGTGGATGCCATTGAAAAGGGTGTCGTTGCGGTTACGATCGGAACTTCTGGTGCCGTTCGTGTCGTGACTGACCATCCCGTTATCGATCCTAAGGGCCGGGTCTTCTGTTACGCCTTGACCAAGGACCTCTGGGTTGTTGGTGGTCCCGTGAATAACGGTGGGGTCGTCTTCCGGTGGGCCCGTGACAGTCTCTTTGATGCCGAAAAGAGTACTGCTGCGCTGTTAAATAAAGACTCTTATGACTTACTGACTGACATCGCTAAGGGTGTTCCAGCCGGATCTGACGGTCTTTTATTCCACCCATTCTTAGGTGGCGAACGGGCCCCAATCTGGGACGCTGATGCACGTGGTTCATTCTTTGGTTTGACCCAAATGCACACCCGCGCCCACATGATTCGTGCCGTTCTTGAAGGGATCGTTTACAACCTTTACACGGTGCTGTTAGCCCTTGAAGAAGTTGTTGGTGAACCTAAGTCCATCATGGCGACTGGTGGGTTTGCCCGTTCTGAACTATGGCGTCAAATGTTGTCTGATGTCTTCGAACAACCCGTTACCATTCCTGAATCCTTCGAATCCTCATGCTTGGGTGCCGCTGTGATTGGAATGAAGTCACTTGGTTTGATCGATGACTTGAGCGACGTTAAACGCTTCGTTGGTGAAACACACACCTACCAACCAAATTCTGATAACTTTGACGTGTACCGCGAATTGGTTCCCATTTACATTCGCCTAAGCCGTCAGTTACAAACGGAATACACCAACATTGCCAACTTCCAAAAGGAACATGCGCAACATGGTGAAACAACCGAATAAGGTTAAAAAACACGTCGCACCCGCGGCGTGTTTTTTTCGTCTCATCATGAATCGATCCTAAACAGCTGGTTAACCACGTATGCCACTAGCCACACAAGAATTCACTTTTTTTGAAATAAATCTTCACCCACGACTATAATCGCAGACCCTTGTGGTTCTAAGAAAACGGTCTCATTCGCGGTATACCACATTGAAATAAATTTACACGTTGTAAGTGGAAACGCTTTCCAAACGACTAATTTTCTGGTATTGTCTTCCAAGTAAGTCATTATTAAACATTTTTCGTCATTCGAAAGGAGCCATCCATTATGTCTGGAGCTATGCCTTTTGTGGTGTTATTCTTAGGAATCGCATTACTATTAGTTCTTATTATTCGTTTTAAAATCAACACATTTTTAGCCCTTGTCATTACAGCTGTTCTTGTTGCCCTTGGTCTTGGAATGCCAATGGACAAAATTGCTCTATCAGTCCAAACGGGGATCGGAAGCCAACTTGGTGAACTATCCATCGTCTTTGGTTTTGGTGCCATGCTGGGTCGGTTAGTTGCCGACGCCGGTGGTGCATTCCGAATTGCTACAACGTTAATTCACCGGTTTGGTAAAAAACGGCTGCAATTAGCCATTGTGCTTGCTTCGTTCATCATCGGGATCGCCCTTTTCTTCGAAGTTGGGATGGTTCTGTTGATTCCAATCGTCTTCGCCATTGCGGTTGAAGCTGAAGTGCCAATTTTATATCTGGGGATTTCCATGGCAACAGCGTTATCTGTTACCCACGGATTCTTACCACCTCATCCAGCGCCAGTTGCCATTTCAGCAGCCTTACATGCTAACGTTGGGAAAGTCCTGTTATTCGGGATCATCATCGCGATTCCAGCCGTTTACATCGCTGGTCCCCTATTTACCCGATTAGCACAACGGTTTGCCCCATCTGCCTTTGAACAAAAAGGAAACTTATCTTCTTTTGGTGAAATCAAACAATTTAAGTTAGAAGAAACACCTAGCTTTGGTCTTGCTGTCCTGACATCACTGTTCCCAGTGATCTTCATGGCCATCACTACGTTATACCAACTGATCTTCACGAATGGTGAATTACCAAAGAACCCGTCAACCCTTGACCGGTTCATTGCCTTCATCGGAAGTCCAAGTATCGCCATGATCATGTCCCTTTGCTTTGCAATGTGGGCCATGGGTTGGCACCGGAACCGTTCCACGAAGGCCATCATGACCTCCATGGAAAACGCCGTGAAGTCCATTGCAATGCTGCTTCTTGTTATTGGTGGTGGTGGTGCCTTCAAGCAAGTTCTGATTGATGGTGGTGTTGGGAAAGCTGTTGCGAACCTGTTTATCAACACCAACTTCAGTCCCCTTCTCTTGGGCTGGCTGATTGCCGTTATTCTACGGATTGCGCTTGGTTCCGCAACAGTCGCTGCCTTGACTGCTGCCGGGATCGTTGCCCCATTGATGACACAAGCCGGTGTGGATCCATCACTGATGGTCATTGCCATCGGTTCCGGTTCACTGGCTGCTTCACACGTTAACGATGCCGGGTTCTGGATGTTCCGCGAATACTTCGACTTAACGGTCAAGCAAACGTTAAGCATCTGGACCGTTCTTGAAACAGTTATTTCTGTCGTTGGGATTTGTGGCGTTCTGATTCTTAACGTCATCTTCCATTAAAAATTATCTTTGATTAACCTCTACTTGCTGAGCGCAAATAGAGGTTTTTTTATTGCTAAATAACCATTTTCATAACTTGAAAAAAGTTTTCAGAAAATCAAGAAAAACGGTTTCATACTAATTGTAAGTCGAGTACAATGGTGGAGTTGGTTTTCCAAATTGACAACAGGATTTTGCATTCGAGAGGAAAGTTTAGATTATGACGCCATTTATTGTTTTGATTCTTGGAATCGCGTTACTACTGGTACTGATCATTCAGTTCAAGCTGAATACCTTCGTTTCTTTGATCGTGACGTCCATCCTGGTCGCCTTAGGTCTAGGAATGAACCCAGCAGCTATCGCCACATCCATCAAAACCGGGATCGGTGGCTCACTTGGTGAGTTAGCCATTGTCTTCGGTTTTGGTGCCATGATTGGCCGGTTAGTTTCCGATTCTGGTGGTTCTTACCGAATCGCCAAGACACTGATCAACGCCTTTGGTAAAAAGCACCTTCAAGTCGCCATCGTTGTTGCTTCATTTATCATCGGAATGTCCCTCTTCTTCGAAGTTGGATTAGTTCTTTTGACACCAATCGTCTTTGCCGTTGCCCTAGAAGCTGACGTTCCCTTTGTTTATCTGGGAATTTCCATGGCGACCGCACTGTCTGCCACTCAAGGGTTCCTGCCCCCACAGCCTGCACCAACGGCTGTTTCAACCGTTCTCCACGCCAACACGGGAACGGTGCTTCTGTTCGGGATCATTGTGGCCATTCCGTGTGTGATCATCGCCGGACCAATCTTCACAAAGATCGTGCAACGCTTTGAACCAGACGTTTTTGTCGTTAAAAAAGAATTACCTGCCTTTGGTGAAGTTAAGCAGTACAACCTAGACGACACCCCAAGTTTTGGGATCGCCGCTTTAACCTCACTGTTCCCCGTTATTTTCATGGCCATTTCAACGATCTACACCATGACTGCCTTGCATGGGGTTAAACCCACTCATCCACACGGCTTAGCGTCCGTCATGATTATGCTGGGTGATCCCGTTATTGCCATGGTCATTTCCCTGCTCTTTGCCATCTGGTCCATGGGCTTTAACCGTGGCCGGACGATGAAGGAAATCAGTGGCACGATTGAAGACGCCATCAAGTCGATTGCCATGTTGCTGATGGTTATTGGTGGTGGTGCTGCCTTCAAACAAGTTCTGATCGATGGTGGTGTTGGGACAGCCGTTCAACAACTGATGGCTGGTTCAAAACTGTCACCATTCATCCTAGGTTGGTTGATTGCCGTAATTCTCCGTGTTTCACTGGGATCTGCGACTGTTGCCGGGATGACTGCTTCTGGGTTGGTTGTGCCATTGATGCACGCAACTGGTGCTGACCCAGCCTTAATGGTTCTGGCCATTGGTGCCGGTTCATTGGCCGCTTCACACGTTAATGATGCCGGCTTCTGGATGTTCTCAGAATACTTCGACCTGACCGTTAAACAAACGTTGAGTATTTGGACCGTCCTTGAAACCATTATCTCCGTCGTTGGGTTACTGATGGTTCTACTATTAAACACGGTTATTCATTAATTAACATCAAACGGGCTGCCACGGCAGACCGTTTTTTTGTCTTATAAAATGAGCAACTGATCGTCAACGCTAGTTTAATCCCCTCATTTTGGCTATACTAGTACTATTATTATCTAACCGCCACCAACACGTTTACCTATAGGAGCAACCACATTCCCATGGAAGAAGCATCAGTCACACAATCAATTGTCAGCGTTATTGTTCCCTGTTATAACGAGCAGGAGATGGTGCCACTTTTTTACGAAGCCGTAACCGCCGTTGAGTCCCAACTAAATGGGGCACGCCTCGAGTTTATCTTTGTCAATGATGGTTCCACAGATAAAACTCTGCTTGAATTACAACAGCTTAATCATGCGCACCCAGATCAGGTCCATTACATCTCATTTTCAAGAAACTTTGGAAAAGAGTCAGCCCTGTATGCTGGTCTTGAACATGCAACTGGGGACTATGTGGCCGTTATGGACGTTGATCTTCAAGATCCGCCCGAACAGCTTCCTGAGATGCTCCGGGGCATTCAGGACGAGGGTTACGACGTTGTGGGGACCCGCCGTGTGAACCGCGATGGTGAACCCGTCATTCGTTCGTTTTTTTCCAACCTCTTCTACAAATTGATCAATAAAATTTCGAGTACCGAAATGCTTGACGGCGTCCGTGATTATCGGTTGATGACGCGCCAGGTCGTTAACGCCATCTTGTCCATGCCTGAATATAACCGGTTTTCGAAGGGCCTCTTTAGTTGGGTTGGTTTCAAAACAAAATATTTAGCCTACGAAAACCGCGATCGGGTGGCCGGCTCCACCTCGTGGTCCTTCTGGAAGCTTTTTCAATACTCACTGGACGGAATCATCAATTTCTCCGATGTTCCCCTCTCCTTTGCGGCTTTTGTCGGGACCTTTTCGTTTATCCTATCGATTATCGGGATGATTTTCATTGTGGTTCGTAAACTGATCTGGAACAGCAGTGTTAACGGCTGGAGCTCATTGGTCATGCTTATCCTGCTCATTGGTGGCCTTCAATTACTGTGCCTTGGTATTGTTGGTAAGTACATTGGAAACCTCTACCTAGAGGCAAAGCACCGCCCTGTTTACATCGTTAAAGAGAAAAAATAAGTCGTAAAAAGGCGCCTCAATTTTTAAAATTGAGGCGCCTTTTTGTAAGCTCATTAATCTTTCACTAACGTCAAAACACATTCAACATGCGTTGTTTGTGGGAACTGATCAACAGGTTGCACGTTACCTTCAATGTGGTAACCGCGTTCCATAAACAGTTGCACATCACGAACCAACGTTGCTGGGTTACAGCTGACGTACACGACCCGTTTTGGTGCAACATCCGCAGCAGCGGTAATGAATTCAGGTGCCAGTCCTTTACGTGGTGGATCAACCATGATGACGTCTGGCTTTAAACCGTCTTCATGCCACTTAGCCATCTGGGTTTCTGCCTTCCCGACCACAAAGTCGACATTGTCGATGTGATTCAGGTTCGCATTCGTCTTTGCGTCACTAATGGCTGTTTGGACCATTTCAACCCCGTAAACGTGCTTCGCATGGCTTGCGACAGCCAACGAAATGGTTCCGATCCCACAGTAAGCGTCGATAACCGTTTCTTGTCCTGTGAGGGCCGCCTTTTCAATGGCTAACTGGTACAACCGTTCCGTTTGTTGCGGGTTGACCTGGTAGAAGGAGTGCGCGGAAATTTCAAACGTTAGGCCCATCAATTGATCATGGATCACTGGACTACCAAAGTGAACCCGATCTGTTTCACCCAGTAACACGTTGGTTGGTTTAGGGTTCACATTTTGAATGATGCTCTTCACTTCTGGCAGTGCCTTCGTGATTTCAGCAACCAGTTCGTTGACCATCGACAACTTATGGGACTTCGTAACGATGACAATCATCATCTCGTGACTGTAATACCCACGACGAACCATGACCGTCTTGACAACTCCGGTATTGTTTTCTTCATTGTACGCGTCAATGTGGAAGCGCCGTAATAGATCCCGAACGACCACAATGGCTTCATCAATTTTAGGATCCTGAATGTAGTAGTCTTCAATTGGCACCACTTGGTGTGAACCACGCTTATAAAAACCCGTTTGAAGCACGCCGTTAATGTTTCTAACCGGCACTTGTGCCTTATTCCGGTAATGGTAAGGTGTGTCCATTCCCAGCGTCTCAGCGACGTCAACGTTCGTTAAGTGAGCCTTTTTAAATAACTGGCTAACTTGATGTTGCTTAAAGGTCAATTGGCCTTCGTAACTCAAGTGTTGCAAGGGGGCAATGCCCGTTTGGGTGTACGCAGCATCCACGTTTTTCACCCGATCTGGACTTTCTTCAATAAACGTAACGACCCGACCAAAGGCGTATGATTTCGCGACCTTGGTCACGGCCATCACGACCTTTTCCCCAGGTAACGCATTGGCAACAAAGATTGGAAAATCGTCAATCTTTGCGACACCCATCCCCTGGTACGTCAAATCAATAATGTCAGCAGTATACTGCTCATTTTTTGTTACTGGTGCTGTAAACTTCATTTAAATTTCCTTTCGACAGTTGCGACAGTCACAATGTTTAAAAAACTAACCCGCCTAGTATAGCATGTCCACCTGGATAACAAAAGAAGCGATCACATCGTCCACCACTCGCTAGACAAATGCGCTCGCTTCCTTAATTATTTTTCGGTCTGCTGATCTTCAGGAAGTTTGTCCACTTCCTCCACAAATTTTCTGGCATCGGCTTCAATGGCCAGGTCCTCACCGGTGATTTGTTCATCCGGAATGGCATCTAAATCTGCGAACATTTCGATGTGTTGTTTATGGTCGATAAACGTCATCGGTGCATCACCACCGTATTCACCGTCTAAATTAATCATCAGCCGGTCATCATTTAGTGGCTTTGCAATGACCTTACTGGTCTTTTTATAGATGATGTGGGGATCATTGATGTGCCGACCACCGTTTAATACCAGCGTCATCAAACGAAGTAATTGTGCCATGCTGGCCGTCTTCACGATCAACAGGCTAAACTTACCGTCATCAAGTGAGGCATCCGGGACGATCTGTTCGAACCCACCGATCGAGTTGGTTAGCCCTAGTAAAAACATCGAGGCTTCCCCTTCAAACTTGCCGTCGTCGTATTCAATCGACATCTGGATGGGCTTAATTTGTGGCAACAGCTCTGCTCCCCGAACAAGGTACGCCAGGTAACCAAAGATGGTCTTCATGTCAGACGGCACGTCATACGTCAATTCCGTCAGTAAGCCCCCGCCAGCAATGTTGATGAAGTAAGTTTCACCGGCCTGCCCAATGTCCATCTTGATGGTCTGATTTTTCAAAACCACCTTGGCCGCCTCTAACGGTGACTCACGGGGAATCCGCAGCGCTCGGGCGTAATCGTTGGTGGTTCCAGCAGGAATGATTGCCATTTTCGGTCGCTTTTTTAACCCAGCGATTCCGTTAACGACTTCATTGATCGTGCCATCACCACCAGCAGCAACAACTAAATCGAACCCTTCTTCGGCTGCTCGCCGTGCTTCGTTCTTAGCAGAATCTGGTTCCGGCGTCGTTGCGTACGCACTGGTCTCATACCCCGCCTGCTCAAAGACGTTTAAAATATCAATTAAATCTCGCTTTAACGCTTCCCGTCCTGAGGTCGGGTTATAAATGACCCGTGCGCGTTGTCCCATGGTCTATCCTCCACACATTCAAATAAATTTAGTTCTATGTATTGAAACGCTCACCGTGTGTGAACGTTTCCTGTAACTGATCTTAACGGGCGTTTAACGAAGCCATCAACAGTTGATTAACCACCTTAGGGTTCGCCTGGCCGTGTGTTTGTTTCATGATTTGACCAACCAAGAAGCCAACCGCACGATCCTTCCCATTTTTAAAGTCTTCAATTGATTGTTCATTGGCGTCCAAAATACCGTCAATGATTGGTTGTAACTGCGCTGGATCTGATAACTGAACCAACCCATGTTCCTTCACGTAACTTGCTGGATCTTCATCATCAGTAACGGCCTTAAAGACCTTCTTCGCCATCTTCGACGAAATGGTCCCGTCCATCTGTAACTTGATCATTGTTGCCAAGTTTTCTGGGGTCAACTTCGTATTCTGCAAATCAACCTTGTTGTCGTTCAGGTAGGCGTTAACATCCCCTTGCAGGTAGTTAGACGTCAACTTAGCGTCAGCACCAGCAGCCACTGTCGCTTCAAAGAAGTCTGACATTTCCTTGGTCTGAGTCAGCACCATGGCATCATAATCCGTTAAGCCAAGTTCATCAACGTAATGTTCCCGCCGCTTTTCTGGCATTTCTGGCATGGTCTTTTGAATGTCAGCAATCCAATCATCCGCAATTTCAACGTTAGGAATATCTGGTTCTGGGAAGTAACGGTAATCATCCGCCCCTTCCTTAACCCGCATCAAGATCGTTTCATTGGTTGTTTCATCGAAACGCCGCGTTTCTTGCTCGATTTTACCACCAGCAAGTAACACCTGTTGCTGACGTTTCTCTTCAAATTCCAACCCCTTACGGACGTAGTTAAAGGAGTTTAAGTTCTTTAATTCCGTTTTGGTCCCAAACTGATCAGAACCGTAAGGCCGAATTGAGATGTTAACGTCGACCCGCATGGACCCTTCTTCCATCTTCACATCGGAAACACCGGCAAACTGAATCCGTTGCCGTAACGTTTCCAGGTATGCGTAAGCTTCGTCAGGTGACGCAATGTCAGGTTTTGAGACGATTTCAATCAGCGGTGTGCCCTGCCGGTTTAAATCGACGTATGAATACCCATCAGGATTATGCGTGTTCTTCCCCGCATCTTCTTCGATGTGCATCTCTTCGATCCCAATTTTCTTCTTGTTTCCGTCAACCTCAATTTCAATCCAACCGTTTTGCGCCAATGGCACATCAGATTGTGAAACTTGGTAAGCTTTCGGATTATCAGGGTAGAAGTAATTCTTCCGATCAAAGTGAGTGTGCTGGTTGATCTTAGCATGGAGCGCTAAGGCTGCCCGCATCCCGTATTCCACAACCCCTTTGTTTGGCGTTGGCAGAACCCCAGGATACCCCCAGTCGATCACGTTTGTGTTGGCGTTCGCTGCATCCCCGAATTCAACGGGCGAAGGACTAAAGATTTTTGAATTTGTTTTTAGTTCAACGTGGACTTCCAGCCCAATTGTCGTTTCAAAGTTCATTAGGCCTGTCCTCCTTTAAACATGGTTGGTTTTGCTTCATGGAAGTTTGTGTGTTGTTCGAACGCATAAGCCGTGTTCAGGACACGTGCTTCGTCAAACCGTTGTCCAATGATCTGTAACCCAACGGGCAACCCATCAACGAGCCCTGCTGGTAATGAAACGGCTGGTAACCCGGCTAAGTTTGCGGGGACCGTAAGCATGTCGTTCATGTACATGGTCATGGGGTCCTTCGTTTCAGCACCAATGTTAAACGCTGGTGTTGGCGCTGTTGGTCCAACGATTACATCATAATCCGCAAAGACCCGGTTAAAGTCTTCGATGATCAGCGTGCGAATCTTGGCTGCCTTCATGAAGAACGCATCAAAAGCACCGGCTGACAGGGCAAACGTCCCCAACATGATCCGCCGTTTAACTTCATCACCAAAGCCTTCAGAACGCGTCTTTACGTAGAGTTCTTCAAGGTTCTTGGCGCTTGGCGTCCGGTAACCATACCGAATTCCGTCAAAACGTTGGAGGTTCGATGAGGCTTCGGAAGGTCCTAAAATGTAGTAGGCCTGAATCCCGTGCGTACTGTGTGGCAAGCTCACTTCATCAACCGTTGCGCCCAGTGCTTCCAGCTGCTTTACGGCAGCCTTAATTTGATCACGAACACCGGCGTCAATCCCTTCGCCGAAGAATTCCTTTGGCACACCAATTTTTAGACCCTTAATGTCGCCGGTTAACCCAGCAACATAATCAGGAACCGGCGTGATTGATGACGTTGCGTCACGTTCATCACGACCAGCGATCACGTTCATCATTGCGGCTGCATCCGTTACGTTACTCGTCATTGGCCCAATTTGGTCCAATGACGACGCAAAGGCAATTAAGCCCCACCGGCTGACCCGCCCGTACGTTGGCTTTAACCCAACGATACCGTTAAAGGCGGCTGGTTGACGAATGGACCCCCCAGTGTCAGAGCCTAAAGCTGCCAAAACGTCGCCTGCAGCTACGGTTGCAGCTGAACCACCGGATGACCCACCAGGAACTTTGGTCGTATCCCACGGGTTATGTGTCGTTCCGTAGTAGGACGTCTCCGTTGATGCCCCCATGGCAAATTCGTCAAGGTTCGTCTTACCAATGGTAATCGCCCCGTTCGCCTTTAACCGTTCCACAACATCGGCATCGTAAATGGGTGTAAAGTTAGCCAGCATCTTTGATGACGCCGTTGTCAGTAACCCGTTTGTCGTCAAGTTATCTTTATAGGCCACAGGAATTCCAGAGAAGGCGTTGTTTTCGTCAATGCCATCCGCGTCAATGGCGGCTGCTTGTGCCAACGCTTCATCATCGTTTACCGTGACGTACGCGTTCAGCGCGTCTTCGTGATCATGAATGTTCGTTAATGTTTGTTTCGTCAGTTCGGTTGCCGATAGCTCTTTGTTGACCAATGCTTGGTGCAAATCAGCAATGTTCTTGTATTGCTCAGTCATTAGGCGTCCTCACTTTCGTCAAGAATTGCTGGGACCCGAATGTAACCGTCCGCAGTATCTGGTGCTTCGTTTAATAAAGCGTCTTTTTGGTGAGCGTTAACCGCTACGTCATCACGCAAGAT
Source organism: Furfurilactobacillus entadae (assembly GCF_045862745.1). Lineage (NCBI taxonomy): Bacteria > Bacillati > Bacillota > Bacilli > Lactobacillales > Lactobacillaceae > Furfurilactobacillus > Furfurilactobacillus entadae. Next base: position 22,050 of record NZ_BQXN01000005.1, read on the forward strand.
GGCGGCTGCGTCAACCATGTTCGTTGTCGGTTGAACATCATCGGTATCAACCTCGTTCAAACCATCAATCATGGTAATGATTTCATCTAATTGATTGGTAAACTTAGCGGCCTGTTCGTCGGTCAATGAAAGTTTTGCCAATGCGGCAACGTGCTCAACTTCTGCACGTGAAATTGGTTCTTCTGCCATGCTCATCCCTCTTTCTAAAAAAACTTGTCACTATCTGGTCTATTATACGACAAAGCACCCAGTGTGTGGACGCTTCCGGTAAAAAAATGCGTGAATAAAACGACCGGACACCGCCTTTTCGATGAAAAAGCGAACATTAACACAAATGGTCGGCTCCCATTACGCAGGAAGCCAACCATTTATCTACATTAATCGCTTATCCGTTTACTTGTCTGATTCTGGTCTTTCCGGCCGTTCTGATCGCTTACGGTTATGCTTAACGCGCCGCAAAACCGGCCGACGTTGATGGCCCAAAACAAGCGGAACATTTTCAACAATCACGTCCGCGAACTCCAAACCAAACCACGATGCCGGGGAACTTGTCAAGTTTTGTAAGCCCACCCGTAGTTGAATCATCAACCGGTCAAACGGTTTTAACCGTGATTCCGGCGAAAGTTCTTCCTGCATCAGGACAAAACTAAAGTCACCAACGTTGCGCCCCTTCATCATCGTGTACCGCTGTGGTTGTGCAGGTAAATCACCACTCTTGATCAGTTCCTGAACGATCGCCCGCAGGTACACGTTGACCCGTTGCTCCCGCCGGAAACCAAGGTACAGTTGAACGTTAATAACGTTATCTGTCCCCAACATGTCGACGTCGTAATTAGCCGTGTACGGTTCATCCGTTACGTTAACCGTCACAAACCAATACGCCTGGGCCCGCTTTGGCCGTTTATCCAAAATTGAATAAATCATTTCCCGTTTGATGAGGTGCCCTGGCTTAACCTTTGCCATGTACACCAAATTTGTTGCAAACGTAGGGTAATCCGCATCATGACTCAACGCCACCAATTGATCGGTATAGTCATCCAAATCAACGTACGCTGAGCCAAATTCATCACGGTCACGAATCTTATTCCCGTAATACCAAATGTACATGACTAAGAGGATCAGGCCCGCTAAAATGGCCGTCACATACCCACCATGAACAAACTTAACCATCGATGAAACAAAGAACATTGTTTCTAACGTCCCAAAGAAAAGCACCATGAGGCGACTCAAATGGACGTTGATGTGCTGCAACTGCAAGTATTGGAACAGTAGGATCGTGGTCATCAACATTGTGACGGTGATGGCTAATCCGTAAGCTGCTTCCATGTGCGCAGACGTCCGGAAGTACAGAACGATGCCGATACAAGCAACCCACAAAATACCGTTTACTAGTGGCACGTAGATTTGACCATGTTTAATGGTTGGGTACACGATTTTCAGCCGTGGTAACAGCTTTAATCGAACCGCTTCAGCAACCAACGTATACGATCCCGTAATCAATGCTTGTGACGCAATGATGGCAGCCAAGGTGGCTAAAACGATCCCAATCAAACGCCAATCTCCCGGTAACAACTGGAAGAACGGGTTGAAATCTGCGCCCGCCCCGAGCTTGGCATCATTAGCGTGTTGAATGATCCACACACCCTGACCAAAGTAGTTCAACATGAGGCAGATAAACACGTAGGGCCAACTACAATCAATGTTCCGTTTACCCACGTGACCAATGTCAGAGTACAAGGCTTCCGCACCGGTTGTGGCCAGGAAGACACTCCCGAGGATAAAGATCCCCACGTGGTTATCCGGGCTGAACAGTACGCTGATCGCGTAGTAAGGATTCAGTGCCTTTAAGATGCTAAGATCAGGCAACATGTTCAGTAAACCCACCACACCAATAAACGTAAACCAGAGTGTCATGATCGGACCAAACGCGCGCCCAATGGCCCGGGTCCCAAACCGTTGAATGACAAAGAGGAACGAGAGGATGGCTAGGGTAATGATAATAACGTCCGTTTGATCATGAACGGGCATCCACTGATGAAACGACACACCCTTTAGCCCTTCGATGGAGGTCGTTACGGTCACTGCTGGTGTTAACATCCCATCAGCAAGTAACGCGGCGCCCCCAATCAATGCGGGGAAAATTAACCACTTGGCACGGTGGCGAACCAACGTGTACAGTGCGAAGATTCCTCCTTCACCATGGTTGGTTGCATGAAGCGCAATCAGCACGTACTTCACGGTTGTTAATAACATAACCGTCCAAAAAATTAATGAAATGCTCCCGGTGATCAACTCACGGCTAGCCGTTGTTAGGCCACCGTTATCACCAAGAATCGTTTTCATAACGTATAGTGGTGATGTCCCAATATCACCATACACAATTCCTAGTGTTACCAGTAATCCGGCAGCACTGAGACGGTTGCGTTCCGTTGGCTTCATCCTTCATATCCTCCAATAAATCCCATTTCGTAATGCCCCTATTTTAACGACTTAATCGTTAAAACGCACCCTTTTCCAACTTATTTATTGCTTAAAAAAATTGGTACCCCTGTTGGGCACCAATTTGAGTAATTTAAATGATCAGATTGTTAATAAGAACCAAAAACATGACTCGTAAACTTCGTTGATCCCGAGTCACGACTCAAGAACGCTTGGGTCCCGTTTGTCGACTGAACCGTAATGTCGATTGGCACCCCTGACGGTAGGTACTTCGGTGCGACCTGCGCCAAGTACTGGGTGAAACTAATAATCTCTGTTTCGCTATAAAACTGGGTGGTGATCGTGACATTCATCCCCGTAAGGCTGCCATTTTCGTATTGTCCTTGACCCGTCACACTACTAAGGTTAGGGAAGAAATTTTGAACCTGCGTTTTAAAGTTTTCAAAGTTAGTTTCATCGTTGCTTGTGCTGGATGAACTGGAGCCACCGGCCGTTGGGAAGACAACGTTCTTTTGGCTGATCCCCTTCCATGATCCCAATGAACTACCGTTATTAACACTGTAGGAGAAGAACGTTCCCCCGACCAGACTGTCATCTGGTGCTTGCTTATACAACGCAATCACAATGGGAATGTCCTTACCAACACCTTTTTCGGCACGAACCCGCTTCAGAACTTGGGCCGCAATGGCCTTTCCTTGCGCTTCCATGTCGGCATCAGAAATCTTTGTTGAATACTGGGCACCATATTGTTCCTTAGTGTAGTAGTCAACTGCGTTAAGACCGATCCCAATCGTCATCCCTGACAGTTTCAAGTTACTGCCATCCTGTGTCATGTAATCCTGTTCTTCAATCGCTTGCAGATACATCGGGTTCCGCTTGTCAGGGTCTTTTTTACCATTATCTTCTGGATTCAGCCCCGTCGGATTGCTCTTTGACTTCCGGTCAACCCAATTTTGCACCGTTCCAGTGGATAAATACTGTCCCTCTTGGAAGATGTACTTACTGGTCGAAAATTGCTTTTTAGACACATTCAACAAGCCATTTTCAAAGCTCTTTAAATTCAAAATGTTGTCGTCTTGGTCATTTGTGACCCCACGTGACTTACTGGTCTGATAATGACCATCTTTGATGACACCCTGGTAACTGCCGCTATTGGCTTCACCCGTCGTCTGTGTCTTTTTTGAGTTCGACGTTGTGGTTGTTCCACTCTGTGTTTTACTAATGTTGCCACATGCGGCTAACATCACCATGGATGACAGCAGGGCCACCCCAATCCAAAACTTCTTCACCTTGATTTAGCTCCTTCTTGGTTAACTTGACCGACGTTAACCGTTCATTAGTCAGCGGCCATTGTCTCCGCAAACCGCGTTTCATCCCAAACTTCAATTCCTAATTCCGTTGCCTTTGTTAGTTTGCTACCCGCTGCTTCACCAGCAATCAACAGATCGGTACTCTTTGACACGCTCCCGGTCACCTTGGCACCGTGCGCTGTCAACCAAGTGGTGGCAGCCGACCGTGTCATCTGGGTTAGCTTTCCAGTCAGCACAACCCGTTTGCCACCAAAGAACGGGTCATCCGCGCCTTGGGCAATATCTGGTCCATTATAGCGCATGTTCACGCCGGCCGCTGTTAATTCTTCAACAAGTTGCTGGGCTGCTTCGGTGCCAAAATACTGCGCTACCGCATCCCCGATGACCATACCCATGCCATCAATTGCCGCGATGTCTTCTGCCGTCGCCGTCATCACCGCTTGCATGGTTTGAAAATGAGCAGCAACTTGGCGAGCCGCCTTTGAACCTAGGTGGCGAATCCCCAAGCCGAATAACAAACGTTCCAAAGAATTATTACGGCTATTATCAATCGCTGTCAATAAATTGGCAGCAGATTTCTCACCAAATTTAGTTAAAGTTAACAATTCATCCTTTTTTAGTGAGTACAACCCAGCCACATCATCTAATAGGTGCCGGTCGTAGAGTTGGTTGACCAACGCCGGGCCCAGTCCGTCGATGTTCATTGCATCTCGTGACGCAAAGTGGGCCAACCCCACCGTTATCTGTGCGGGACACTTCGGATTAATGCACCGTAATGCCACCTCGTCATCCAGATGAACTAACGGGCTCTCACACGATGGACACGACGTTGGAATGACGTAGGCCTCACTGTCGGTGGGCCGTTTACTCAAAACCACTTCACCGATTTCAGGGATGATATCCCCCGCCTTGTGGAGCGTGACAACATCGTTAATCCGAACGCCCTTTTCCATTAAGTAATCAGGATTGTGCAGTGACGCGCGGGCAACTGTCGTGCCGGCAAGTTGAACCGGATCCATCACTGCCGTTGGTGTTACGATCCCCGTCCGACCGACCGTCCATTCGATCTCGCGAACCACCGTTTGCTGTTCATCCGGTGGAAATTTGTACGCAATTTCCCACCGTGGCACTTTAACCGTGTTGCCCAACTCGTCTTGTTGATCAACCGGGTTGACCTTGACCACAATACCGTCAATACCGTAACTTAACGTGTCCCGTTGCGCGGTATATTCATCAATGTACGCCTGAATTTCAGCCATGTTCGTGCAAACACGGCTGTGTGGATTGACCGTAAAGCCAAGTTCTTCATACCGGGCTAAGGCCTCGTGTTGGGTGCTAACCCCAAGCGCGGCAAAGTCTGTGGTGTAATAAATAAACGTTGCTAACTGCCGCTCCGCAGTGACCTGTTTATCTAACTGTCGCAAAGATCCCGCCGCGGCGTTTCTTGGGTTGGCAAACGGTGTCTTTCCGTCTGCTTCCTGACGTTCGTTTAATGCAGCAAACGCCGCCTTAGGCATGTAACACTCCCCGCGAACTTCAATGGAGAGCGGTTCTGTTAACTGCTTAGGGATGGACGCCACGGTTCGAAGATTCTCGGTAATGTCCTCACCAATGTTTCCGTCACCACGGGTTGACCCTTGAACAAAGACCCCATCTTCATAAACGAGCGAAATCGCTAACCCATCAATTTTTAGTTCGCAATTGTAGGCAAGTTCTTCCTGTCCCAAATTTTGCTTAGTTCGAGCGTCAAACTCAGCCAGCTCTTCAACAGAAAATACATCGCCCATTGATAACATTGGCACAGCATGATCGATCTTACTGAACCCCGGCAACGTCACGTCACCAACCTGTTGACTGGGAGAATCTGCCGTTACGAGTGCGGGGAACGCTGCTTCTAACGCAAGTAACCGCTGATACCGTTCGTCATAGACGTGATCCTCCACGGTGGGCGCATCCTGAACATAGTACGCATTCCGCCACTGATTCAACTGATTCCGTAGTGCTGCCAGTTCTGTTTCTGCAGCGTCGTTTGTCATCTCTGTAACTGGTTGATCTGCCATCATCAGGGCCTCCTCTTTAAAATGACTTATACTTTGGTGATTGGTGCAAAGGCCGCCAGCAACCGCTTGATTCCTTGTTCTGGAAAGGCGATGTCGAGTTCGGCGTCTTCACCACTCCCATTAACCTTCACAACGGTTCCTTCGCCCCACTTTTTGTGCGTGACCTTGTCGCCGGCTGCCCAACCAACCTGTTCGGCACCGGTGCCCTTTGCCCGTTCCACAGTGGATTTTGTTCCCTGCGGTTTAGCTTTATAGGTTGTGGATAACGCTGAGGCAGTGCGCCGATCAAACGGTGTCTTCACGCTACCAGCACTGGCCATTCCACCTGCACTTTGGTTTTCAGAGTGAAGAAGGTCTGGATTAATTTCTTCGACAAATCGTGACGCTGGGTTGTTTTGAACCCGACCGTACAGCAAGCGAGAAAAGGCGTTTGTTAAAAACAGCTTTTCCTTCGCCCGGGTGATTCCAACGTAGGCTAACCGCCGTTCTTCTTCCAGCTCGTCTTCTTCCATAAGGGCCCGTGAAAGTGGGAAAATGCCCTCTTCCATCCCCATTAAAAAGACAACTGGGAATTCTAGTCCCTTGGCCGCATGAAGCGTCATCAACGTCACAGCCTGCCCGTTTTCTTCGTCCACATCATCTAAGTCTGAAACTAATGCTAAATCAGCCAAGAAGTCGACGAATTTATCACCGGACCCATCGGGCACCACCTCGCCGGCTGCTTCTGCATCCGTTGGTAACGGCGTTGAGGGCTCATAGTGATCATCAAACTGCTTGGTAACGGACAGAAATTCCTCCAAGTTTTCGATGCGGGTATCGTCTTCCAGTGAATGGGTCGCCTTTAGCGCTGCTAAATAACCAGACTTATCCAGTAATTCTTCCGTTAACTCGGTCACCGTTGCGCTTGAACGGTGGGCACTGATGGTGGCCATCATGTGACCAAAATCATCAAACGAATTCCGTGCCCGTCCAGAAACATCGTTTGCCATGGCAACGTTTTGGGCCGCCTCCAACAGACTGAAATTATTATAGTTGGCAAATGCCCGGAGCTTTTCCACAGAGCCACTCCCCAACCCACGTTTAGGTTCGTTAATGATCCGTTCAAAACTCATGTCATCTTGCGGGTTCACCAGCAACGTTAAGTAAGCCAACACATCCCGGATTTCTTTACGGTCGTAGAACTTATGACCCCCGACCATGTTATATGGCACATTACTCTTAACCAATGCATCTTCAATCGATCGTGATTGCGCGTTGGTCCGGTACAAAATGGCGAAGTCGCCGTAATTACGGTGGCCACTTTGCATCTGCTTTTCAATTTGGGCAATCACAAACAACGCTTCGTCACGTTCACTTTGCGCACGGTAATAAGAGATCGGTTCACCAGAACCATTCTCTGTCCATAACTCCTTTTTCCGACGTAAAACGTTATTTTCAATGACCTGGTTGGCCGCAGTCAAAATCGTCTGCGTGGACCGATAGTTTTGGGCCAGCATAACCGTTTGTGCTTCGGGATAATCCTTTTCAAAATCAAGAATGTTGTTCATGTTGGCACCACGCCAACCGTAAATACTCTGATCAGCATCCCCAACAACACACAGGTTGTGCGTCCGGGCAGCTAACAGTGACACCAGCTTATACTGCGCATTATTCGTGTCTTGGTATTCATCCACATGAATGTATTCAAACCTTTTCTGGTAAAACTCTAAGACATCTGGCGCCTTTTCAAATAATTCAATCGTTAACATGATCAAATCATCAAAATCCAACGCCTGGTTCGCCTTTAATTCACGTTGGTACGCTTCATAAACGGTTGCCGTAATTTGTTCAAACGGCGTGTTTGCGTTCGCCGCGTAATCTTCTGCCGTTTGCAGGTCGTTCTTGGCGTTCGAAATCGCACCTAGTAACGACCGGGGATCGTACTTCTTCGGATCGATGTTTTGTTCACGCAAAATCCGCTTCACTAACGTCCGTTGTTCCCCGGTATCCGTGATTGTAAACGCCTTGTTGTACGCCAACCGGTCGATATCGCGCCGTAAAATCCGCACACACAGTGCGTGGAACGTTGATACCCAGACATCTTCACCACTTGTGCCAAGCAGAGCCACTACCCGTTCACGCATTTCGCGGGCTGCTTTATTCGTAAACGTAATTGCTAAAATATGCCATGGTTTTACGTCCTGCTCTTCAATTAAATAGGCCACCCGGTGCGTTAAAACCCGGGTCTTCCCGGAGCCAGCACCAGCCATAATCAATAATGGCCCAGCAGTCGTCTGAACTGCCTCTTGTTGTTTATCGTTTAATCCCTCTAATAATGTGGTCGCACTCACGGAATTATGCCCGCCTCTCGTTAAAATTCAGTAGTTAAAGTATACCAAAATCTGCCCTGACAAACCATCATGGCGAACGTATGTTTTCGTTAAATTTTCCCCGGTCATTTTTCGAGCCGCGACACTGGTTTCTCCCCTAAATGAGGGTGCTCTAAACACAAAATAGCCATGGCGAACAAAAAGGCATTCGTCATGACTATCATCTAAGTGGGCATCATTACAGTCCACGTTTTTCTTGATTTAAAGCGCGCCATTTCGTTCTGACCGACTTGGCGTTGGCTGCACTGGGCGGCGTGGATCCCAAATCGTGGTTGCCGACAGTTGGTTCAACCCATCCTGAACGGTCGGGGCCTGGATCAACACGTGCCCGGCCGCTGGTGAAATTTTTCGGCCGCTTCGGTGATAAAAGACAAACTCCCAGTTTGATTTAATGATCCATTGTGTGCGAATTGCTTCCAATTGGTCATCGTCAAAAGAAGCCAGCACCGTCGCTGTATACTGCACTGGTTCCGCAATCGGTAGTCCTGCCACCGCATGCAAATGAGCTTCAAACATGTTGATGTTGGCCGCTTTATCAAAGACCAACCCAGAGCGATCCATGGCGGGCACAAGGTCCCGTAAGAACAAATTTCCGGTCTCCGTGATCAGAAAACTCACTTGAAAAACACCGCAGTAGTTCAAATGTTGGGCAATTCCTTCTGTGATCCGTTTAATCTCGGTCTCCACCTCGTCCGCCAATCGTGCTGGGGCCACCGCGCGCATTAACCGCCCCCGCTGATAACTGGTCTCAATGATTGGAAATAACCGAATGTGCGCGCCAGAGCCCTGTTCTTTCGAGTCGCCCTTGACCACGAGCACAGAAACTTCCTGTGTATGTGGCACCATTGCCTCTAAAATGTGGGGCCCATTTTGTAACATATCCGCCGCTAACGGTACTTCAGCCTGCGACCGAATCGTGAGCTGCTGTTCGCGTTCGATCCCCTTTTGAAGGGGCTTCAATACCGCGGGGTACCCAATTGACGCTGCGGACGCGTAGATGTCGTCCAATTCAACGATTGTTGCATAAGGGGGAATGTTGATGTTCAGTTCTTCAAAAAATGCCCGTTCCAAAGAGCGGTCCTGCATCATCGCCAACGTTTCATAGTTTTGGGGGACCCGGGTAAACTGACTGATAAATTCGATCATGTCACTTGGAACGTGCTCTGATTCATACGTCACCACGTCACAATTTTCAGCAAAGGCCTGCAAGCGTTGTTGATCGGTAAAGGACCCAACAAACACCACGTCAGCCAAACTTGCAATTTCGCTGTCGCCTTCTGATGTGTACGCAGCAACGGTCAGCCCAACTCGCCGGGCCGCGTTAACCAGTAACGGGCCGTTGGAACTATTACCAATAATGCCAATTGTATTTCCAGGGTAAAGTACATTTCCTGCCACGGGGTCAGCCTCCAATAATTAATCGCTTTTCATAATCGTAAGTAAAATATACCGCAATTCACGGCAAAATGTACACTGTGACGGCTTTACGCCCGCCAGTTAGTTGGTCTGATCATACTTGTTGAGGTGGTACTTTTCAACAACTTCGATGATTTTATTCGTGTACGCGGGGTCCGTTGCGTACCCGTCTTTCTGGAGCGCGGCGGCGCCCGCTTTATAATCTGTCGCGGCCAAAACATCCGCATACTTGTTCGCGTTCCAATCCACGCCGTTCACAAACAACTGCGCATGCGCCGTAAATGATTCCTGCCAATTTGCGTACGTTCGAAACCGCGCGTTCACCGTTTCGTAATGGTCGTTGACATATTCTTGGGTACTTAGAGTCACCCCGGGTTCTGCCGAGCCGGCCTTCACCCCAAAGTAATTATGGTACTTGCTTGCTAACGTTGAGCTCCCCCAGTCTGATTCCAAAATCGCCTGCGCAATTTGGACGCTGGCTAAAACGTGGGTCCGCTGCTGCAATTGTTGCGCATATGGGGCAACCCGTTTAATGAAAGCTTGGTGTTCTTGAGTGACCGAATCGACTTGCGGCGTGGCCTTTTGGGGGGTCAACATTGTCACCCCCACACCACTAATTGCTAGCGCTAAGACAAGGACCGTCGCCATGACAAGTCCAGTATTAAACCATCGTAGTCGACCATGATCGATAAAAAAGTTTTTAATTTGTCGACGAAATCGTTTTAGTCCCGTCCCACGTCGTTTTTTCTTCGCCACACTGTGCCGTCCTTTTTTGTTTGTTAAGGTCATTTAAACACAGATTACACCCGTTCATCCGCTTCTCACGAACGCGCTAACAAAAAATTAAGGATTCAATCATCCATTGGCTAAAGCCCCGTCGTTGACAACGTCCCGGCGCTTTTGTAGCATTAAGGACAACCGAAAGTTTTACTTTAATAAGACCAGCCGTTTTTCATAATGGGTTGTGTCAATCATGGCCGGCGTAAACAACAAGCCACCATTTTTAATTAAGAGAGGATTTCAAAAGACATGGTACACCCACTGTGGCGTCAATTTCCAACCGTTAACCACCAGTTAACGCAACTTACAGCTTACTTACCAACATGTGTCGACACATCAAATGATGCCATCAACGCGCAGGTCACCGCACTTCTAACAAATGGTGGTAAATTTTTACGGCCCGGCTTTTTTTACCTCTTTGCTGGTTTAGGACCTGACCAAGAGCCTTCACGGCTTCAGTCTGGTGCCGCAGCCATTGAACTACTGCATGTTGCAACGCTGATTCATGATGACGTCTTGGACGTTGCCGAAATTCGCCATGGTCAACCAACGCTTCAGGTTCAAAACAGCAATAAAATCGCCATTTACACCGGTGACTTGTTGTTCACCAGTTACTTTGCCGAGATTCTCAAAGCGGCCGAGACACCCGCCCAAATTCAGGCAGCAAACACCGTCATGCAGGCGATTCTTGGTGGCGAATTAGATCAGCTAACGGTCAATTTTGACCCACATGTGACGACTACGGCCTACCTCAACGAAATTCAAGGAAAAACCGCCCGCTTATTTGAATTCGCGGCAACGTTTGCCGTCGAACTCAGTCATGGTCGTGCTGACCTCGCCGCTACTGCCGGTCAGATCGGGTTAGCCATCGGGACGGCCTACCAAATTCGTGACGATATTTTGGACTACGTGGCGGATGCCACTACCGCTACCAAACCCGTGCAGCATGATCTCCGGCAGGGTGTTTACACGCTTCCTTTGCTCCTCGCCAGTCAGCAAGACCCAGACTGGTTCAAAGCGGCACTTGCTGATCAAAAGCACCTGACAGACGAAGCGGTTGCGACCATTAATAACCGGGTCCATGATCTTCACGGACCTGAACTAGCAGAAACCGTTGCCCGTGAGTACACGGACCACGCCTTGTCCCTGATTGCAACACTTCCAGCACCCGTTAGTGACCAGTTAACACAGCTGACGACACAATTATTACAACGAAACGCCTAATAAAATAACTGCCCTTATTCTCGGTGCGATGGTAAAAGTCAGTTGTCCACAAACGACTTCAATCATCGCACCGTTTTTTAGTAGCATTCAGTTCACATGATGAGTAGAATGGAATCAATTGGTTCACCCATTATTAATGTTTAAAAGGAGGGGATTCTCATTCAACTTGCATTGCGTCGGACGGTAGCAGCCGTTACTGCCATTATTTTCGGGGTGATTTTTTTCACCGCTCTTGCTCGTCAAACAAGTAGTTTCAGTGATTCCTTATGGCTCCAACCCTCCAGCCTCTTTTTTATGGCGCTGACGGTCGGAGTGTTCATGGTGGTTATCAACATGTGGCTTGGGCGCCTCCCGGATAAGTGGTCGAACTGGGTTAGTGCCGTTGTTTTGGGCCTCGCCATTATTGTTCAACTGTACATTGCCTTCCAGTTCGTTGGAATCGGCAATACGGGCCCTGCGTTAGTTCGCCTTCAGGCCCTAAACTTAGCCCACGGTTCTCATCACTGGTTTAGCTACTTTGCGTGGTACCAGCATGATGTCAACCTCGCAATCATCCTTTCATGGATCATCAAACTGTTTCACGTCCATTCTGCCGTTACGACCGGTTATGTCCTTAACCTGCTAAACTTCATTTTGATCGACTTTACGTTGATCATGAGTTGGCGACTGGTGCGCCGGTATGTTGCCGCAAGTTCTTCGGCCATGTTTGCCATTTTAACGGCGATTTTTGCCCCCTTTTATTGGTTTGCCCTGAACTTTTACGTTGACACATTGGCCGTTGTTATTCCCTTGATGCTCGTTGTGTTATTAAACCGCTATTTTTCCCGGCAACAACGCTTAAATAAAATTGGCTATGCCGCATTGCTGGCCGTTGTCTTTACACTCGGCTACCTCATCAAGCCAAACTTGATCATCGTGCCCATTGCCATTTTGATTTACTGGCTTTTGGCGGCGAAAATCAACCGGACGTCCATCATTCGTGGTTTACTGGGGCTCGGCGTCTTTCTTCTCGTTTGGCTCGCCGGGGTTGGCGTCAGCCATGCCATCCAAGGGCACTACGGTTATCGCGTCAATCAAAGTAAGCAACTGCCAACGTCTGCATGGGCCGTTATGGGACTTAACTCAGATAGTAATGGGCGCTTTAATGACGCGGATGCCCGTAAAATGAGTGGTCACGACCAGCATCAAAATAACGTCACCACCCGCCGCTTGCTTAAACAACGGTTCTCAGACCGTGGCATCTGGGGTGTTCTGGGCCAAGGCTATCAAAAGACCATGACCATGTGGTCCACTGGGAGTCTTGACATGTTTGAATCACCGAACCAGTTCTTCAAGCAGCCCACCTTCTATCAAGTTCATAAAAACAAGCTACAATTCTTAATGATCAACCTGACGCAGGTCGTTTATCTGACGGTGCTCGGTGCCATGTTTATTGGCTCTTTATTTGAAATGCTGGCACCACGGCGAAACCAAGTTCTGTTTTATGAACTAATTGTACTTGGGATTTACGGGATGCACACGTTGCTATGGACGGTGGACGCACACTACGCATACGTCACCTTCCCCATCCTCTTCATGATGGCTGCGACAGGGCTTCACGACATTAGTACCGCCCTCAAAAACTTCTTTGCACATCCTTCTTACGGTGAACGTGGTCGGACATGGACCGGGATCGTTACCCTCCTCGTGTTTGCCATTGGGCTTGGTTACGCAGATCATCATGATCGCCAACCGTTAGTGCAAACTGCGGTCACCCAAACCCAAGTCGTTAGCTCGCAAATGGTTGCTAATTACGCACAGCGTGATTCCCTCACACTAAAGCCGAACCAATCATTGACACAAAAAGTGGTTACGACCCGGCCGTTTAGTCAATTAGAGTTGCCAGATGTGACCACCCGATCGGCAGATCTCCACGTCGACCTTCAGTTGAACAACCAGACCCTCTATAAGTGGTCAGCTGACGACATCAATCATGGAACCGCGGTGACCCTGCAGGATCCTGGCACCTATACGTTTAAAATCACGAACCATACATCGCATAATGTCACGGTTCCGACCACCGCAAGTCCGTACTTAACCTTAGCGGACCATGCAATTGCCGGTCACCCGAACCACTATTTGCGGTATCGGATCCTAAACGTCTTTTCAACACCAATCATTTCTAACAAACAGTACCAATTGCTCTTCATTAGTTTTGCTGTCCTTGCCATTATTAGTGCGCTCGGCCTTGAATACTGGCCAAACCCCAACTGGCACGAACCAGAACTTGATTAAACCAATAAACGCCATTACTGATAACGATTATCAGTAATGGCGTTTATTTTAGTTTCATTCATTGTTGTGAACGATTCAACCACGTAACGGCATCCGCCGTCAGGTAAGTACTGTAATGACGCCGAACGGTTTGTCGTTGGGCATACGTTGCTAAGGGAAGGCGCACCGGCTCAACAAGGTTATTTGTAACCAGTTGATCCGCATACTTAAGGTCCCCCGCTGTTATCTGGGTAATGAATAGTGGATTATCCATAACAACGTCCTGCCACTGATCCTGAACAATTTCCAACGCCCGGACGGCCCGTGGCGTCCGGTTTAAATAGTCCTGCCAGTCAGTCTCTGTTAATGCCGTCATTAAATTGCCTCCATGTCCGTTAACCGCACCACAACACCCGGCGGTGACGTAATGCTCAATGCTTGCGTCCCCGTTAGGACCCAGGTCACCTGATGAAAGCCGTGATCATTGAGCCGACGCTCCCCGGCACCGTCCGTTAAAATGATCACCAGGTCATTTTGCGTTCGCCGCGGGTCATGAACTAAGGTATCAAAAATGGCTTGATAGCGTGTCCCACCACCCGCTCGCCGGGTTTTCATCACCGCTTGTGCAGCGAGTTTTCCTGCCACAACACGCACCATGGGCCCAACCGCCGCGTCAAAGGTCGTGACAAAAACTGGTTTAGCACTGGCACTCACAATGGCGACCAGTTCATCCAATAGCCGCGCTAACGTTGACGCATCGATGGACGCCGATTCATCCACAAACACGACCACTTGGCTCGTCAACCGGGTCAGCGTGCCGGGCAGTTCCATTCGCTGTGGCTGGCGGCGGTTAAACCGCGACTGACTGACCTGTTTGCCTTCCGGTAATCGCCCCACTAATCGAGCGAATAACGCGGCCCACGGCAAACTCGTGTGCGGCGACGTCCTCTGCAGCGCCGTTTGAACGGTACTTGGTAGCTGCCCACGTTGACGAGCGGTTGTGTGGGCCACTGTTTCTTGAACAAGCTGCGCCAACTGCCCTTCTGCCTGGTTTGAATTCGTCGTAAACGTTGCCCAGCTATCATGATCGTCCACTAATTGTGGGCGCTTGGTTGGCGCCGCCAGCTGGGCCTTCTCGTTTTGAGTGGCATGCTCATGACGGTCCAATGATGGCGCGCCGGCCGTGTTTTGTGCGGCCAGTGCATCTCCACGCTGTGTCTGCTCGTTTAGTGCGCGCAGGTAGACGCTCGAATCCGCGTTTGCCGGGAGTGAATGACCCACCTGTTGTTCTAACGCAGCAAGTGTCCATGTCCCGGGGAGCGCATTTGGTAATGCTTGGTTGACCGTGACGTCGGTCGCAATCGTAACGTTCATGGTGGCCGCCTCGTCTGCATACCGGATGGGGTGCCCCCACAACAGGTGCAAACTAATGTGAATCAGCTGCTGCATCAAGACCGTCGCATTCACACTCTGGTCCCAGTTGGCGTCGTTCACGATTAGTCCCAACTGATGATCACGCCACGCAATGGCAAACAGGGTTGAAATCGTCGCCTCGTGCCACCGGGAGAGTTGCACCAACAACTGCCCATAGACCGGAAATTGCCGGGTCAGGTCCATCAGTGCGGTGCTTAAAACGGATTCGCTATCCGCTGGTGAAACCACCGCCGTTTGGTGAAGGCGGGTTAACGCCTGATCAATATTTATCATTCACTCACCTGACAATTTGTCCGTTTAAAATCTGGACGACATACTGAGCAAGGTCGCTCGCCCCGGTCGTTTGTTGCAAACGTGCTAACCACCCAGAATGATTTCCTAACGTGTGAATAACGGCATACTGTCCGTCAGCCGGTAGTGTCCGCAATAGTTCCTGCCACCGCAACGCGTTTTCTGTGACGGTTAGTGGATAAGTCGCGCTCATTCCAGCCGCGATGACCAGTGCCTGTCGTTCGCCAAGCGCTAACTTCTGTACCGCCGTGTGAACAGTTGCCGGTAATGCGGGTTCGCCCAACGCGGTGTACACATCGGCCACGGTGAGGCCCTGGCGAAGAAACGCCGTCAGTTTCGCCCCAACCGTGATCCCTAAGTCACCCGTAATCAGGTCAAAACGTAAAGCGTCTTGCTGCGTTTCAGGTAACCTTGCCAACTGCCGTAGATTATCCGATACCCGCTGCCATGCGCGCGGCGTTGGGTATAAGTCCGTGTCATGCACGTTTGGCTGTAATTCCGTCGGGTGGTCCGTTAAGTACGCCTGGATCTGCGGCATGATGTTCGGCTCACCGTGTCCGTTATCCTCATTCGCCCACGTTAACCAATCCGCCACGGCCACCCGCATTTCTAGCCGCGTTGTTCGATCCTTAATGGCGTCATCACCAGCAGTCACACCGTAAAACGTCTGTTCAAACCCGGCCATTTGGGCGTCCGGGTTTTCCGCAAGGATTAGTTGCACCTCATCGGGTAACGTCAGGTCGTTAATTTGCCGTTGGAGCACCAAATTCATTAGCTCACTTTGAACGGCTTGTGTCCCCCGGTTAAATTCGTCCAACAACCAAATGATTGGTTGGCCTGGGTGGGCCTCCGCAAACTTAATGATGGCGATCAGCGTGTGCGCATAGCCAAACTGAACATCCGCCAACTGCCCGTACAGCTTGGTTTGAATGTAACTCGCGGTGGTTAACGGCGGGATGGGAATCGCTAAGTCACCCTTTTCCGATAAACTGACAACGGTTGTAAAGAGTTTCGCATGCAGCGTTTCGGCGACCTCAGCCACCACGGCAGATTTTCCAATTCCGGCCTCCCCCACAATGTTCGGGACATGCCCTGCCCGTAACACAACCGGAATGGCTGTCAGTAATTCTTGATACGAAAGCGCCATGTCGTCACCCCTTTCCTTTTTAATCGTTACGTTTAATATACGCCCTTCCCCGGGTAACACAAATCCGGTACCACTCGCCATCAAAATGGCAAATCGTACCGGATTATAATCATGCTTCAGTTCGACCTTTATCAAGGTTGTACAGTCGTTTAAACCGGGCACTGGTTTTATACAGTTCGTGCGGATCGCCCGCTAGTTCAAACTGACCAGCCTCCACAAACCGAACATCATTGACGTGGGTAATTCCCTCCAAATGGTGGGTCACCCAGATGATTGTTTTGTCATGTAACACCTTAAAAACAGTGTCTAATAACTCGTGTTCAGTAATGGGATCAAGACTCACGGTTGGTTCGTCGAGGATAATGATCGGTGCATCCTGCAAAAGAATCCGGGCGAGTGCAAACCGTTGGCGTTCACCACCCGAGAAGCGGGCCCCAGCTTCATCCACCACCGTATTGTACCCACGGGGGAGACTCGTTACTAAATCAGTCAATTCAACGGCGTCGATCGCCGCCTTAACGGCCTCATCCGTTGCTGCTAGGTTCCCTAACCGCACGTTATTCATGATTGTCGTATTAAACAGGTACGGTTGCTGATCAAGCACACCAAACAGCTGGCCCCGCTCATCTTGTAACTGACTAATGTCGATTCCATTAACCGTGACCGTTCCGCTAGTTGGCGTTTCATCCCCTAAAATCAGCTTCAATAACGTGGACTTCCCGGTTCCTGATGGCCCAAGTAATGCCACCTTGTCACCACGATGAATTGTCCAATCAATGTCCGTTAACACTGGTCGATCCGCGGTGTAGCCAAAGTCCACGTGGCTCAACGCAATGGTTGTGACCGCTTCAGGCGCCAATGATTGCTGAGAAATGACTGGCCCAGTTGTTTGATCGAGCTGATTGACCCGCTTGATGGAGTCTTGGTACACCGGCCATTCTGACACTCCTTGCGGAATCGAGGCAAATGCATCTGTGGACGGGAAGATGGCCAAAACAAACGCTGCGATCCAGTCCAACGCCAAGTGTGACGTGTTAAAGTACGCGCCGGCCCAGTAGATCATGCAAATCGCAATCACTAAAATGATCAGTTGAACGCCTAGATCACGCCACCACTGAAAATGATTGTCCTCATCTTGTAGCGTCATCATTTCCTTCAGCGGCGCCGTTTGCCGGGCCATGAAATCATCCTCACGTCCAGAAATGACCCAGTCACTAACACCCAACACTGCATCCGTCATTGATGTATACAGTTTTTGTTGCGTTTGTTTCTGTTTGAACTCCCGCGCCCCGTTTAAGGACACGGAAAGTAACGGCATGATGACGACAATAACACCCAGGAGCAGCGCCATTAAGCCAGCAAATGGCCAACTAAACGTCCCGATGGCAATCACAACAAATAGATACAAGATCCAGCCGACAATCAGTGGAAATACCGTCCGCAAGTAGAGGTTCTCGATGTGGTCAATATCTTCTGCAAGTAACCCGAGGATGTCCCCCGTTTGGTGCCGCTGCCGAATCGCAACCGCGTCACGTTCAACGGATTGATACAGTTTCTTTCGGAAATCAGACACGATCCGCAGCACCCAGTTATGGCTCGTCAGCCGTTCTGCATACTTCAGCGTTGGCCGTGCGATCCCAAACGCCCGCACTAAAACCGTCGTGGCGTAAATGAGCATGATGTTAAACGGGTGCTGAGCGGCCCGACTAATCAAGTAGCCGGAGGTAAACATGAGCGCAGATCCCGTAATGGACGTCAGCGCACCAAGAATGAGGACCAATAAAAGGAGTGGCCGGTACTTTTTCAAGTATGGCATGACCCATGAATCGCTTTGAAATGTGTTGAAGAAGCCCTTCATAGTTCGTCGCCCCCCATCTCGTGGCGCAGTGCCGTATAGGCCCCGTCTGGTCGGGCTGCCAATTCATCCGGCGTCCCCTGCTCCACAATCTTTCCGTGCTCAATTACCAAAAGATAATCCATCTCATTCAACCAATGTAGCCGGTGGGTCGCAAAGAAAACCAAATGGTTGTCAAAGACCGGCTTGATGGTCTCCTTCAGGCCCACTTCCGTTTCGATATCAAGGTGAGCGGTTGGTTCATCAAACAGTAAAATCCGGCGCTCGTCGTCAAGAAAGGCCCGGGCCAGCGCAATTCGTTGTGCCTGACCACCAGAGACACCACGGGCCCCTTCACCAATCTGCGTTGCGAGACCATCGGGCAAACTGGCAACCCAGTCGCTCAATCCCGCTTGGCTCACAGCACGATTCACCGCGTCATCATCCGCAGTTGGTGTGTAAAACTTAATGTTTTCCGCTAGACTTGCATGGAATAAATACGGTGCTTGTGGAATGTAAAGGAACCGATTTTGCCAGTTCTTTTGACTCAAGTGAGGCACTGTCAGGCCGTTCACTTGAATCATGCCATCATCTTCAGTTGGTCGTAAGAACCCACCAAGCAGGTTAATCAGTGTCGATTTTCCTGACCCGGATGGGCCAATGATCCCAATCTTTTGAAACCCGGTTGCCGTGACGTTAATATCGGTCAGTGACGGCGCATTATCATACGCAAAGTTCACGTGACTAAGCGTCAGTTGACTGTCAGCCGTCCAGGTTGGTTGTGCTGCGGGTAAGACATCTTGATCCGTTGGTTCAGGATAGTCCAGCACCGCTAACACCGCGGTCAACGCATTCTTCCCGTTTAACGTTGCGTGGTAATCATTAGCAAAATTCCGGATCGGTAAGAAATATTCTGGGGCCAAGATCAATAATGTCAGTGCGGGAAAAAGTTCAATCTTCCCGGCCACCAAGCCTAAACCCAAGAAGACAGCCACAACCGCAATGGATAACGTGGTGAAGAAATCGAGTGCAAACGTCGATAAAATGGCAATCGTCAGCGTTCCCATTGTTTTCTTACGGTGATCCTCAGACACACTGTAAATGTTATTGGCGTACTTCTTGCTCAACCCCAACTGTTTTAACGTTGGTAACCCACGGAGAGCATCCACGAAGTTGTTCGATAACTGGGTGTAGCTTTCATATTCCCGGTCTGCTTTATCCTGCGCCGCATAACCCAAAATGATCATAAATAAGATAATCAGAGGGAAAATGCAGAGCAAAAACAAAGCTTCCTGCCACCGTAACGTGAACATGTAGACCAGTAAAACAAACGGAATGATCATCATGTCAAACACCTTGATGATGACAAGCATCAGGTACGTGTTGACCTGATTCATCCCCTCAAGTGCCATGGTCACGACATTTCCTGTTCCTTGTTTTGCGACAATGGCCGGCCCAACGTCGATCAATTTTTGCAATAATTGCTGGCGTAATGCCGCCACCGTTTTATCGACCCACGGTTCCATGACCCGGTTCTTAACCATCACTAATAGTTGTCGTAACGCAAAAGCACCCGCGAATAACACCACGGGTAGCCAAATTTTTGCTTCAGCAACACGGTTCCATAGGTCCGTCAGTGTGTGTGACAAGTAGACCCCTTGAAACAGGATACTAAAAGCTTGCAGGACCACAAGCCCTGCAAGCACGATCAGCATTTTAGTGATGCCTGGTAATTTAAAAACACGCTGATCAATCATGTTTTTGACACTCCTCGTTGTTCAGATTTAACTTGCTTTGATCCGCTTGTAAAAGACCCAGTAACTCCAGATCTGGTAGGCCAAAACGAATGGCAAGATGCACAGCGCGATCCACGTCATTAGGTTAAGCGTGTACGGCGAACTGGAAGCATTCTTGATCAGAATACTGTGGGTTGCGTCGTTTGCCACCATAACCCGTGGAAAGAGCCCTACAAATAATAATAGAACAACCGAGGCTAATGTTAAACCACCGCTAATGAAGGCGGTCACTTCATGGCCACGTAAGAGGCCGATGTAGGCCACCAAACTTAATGCAACAATCAGAGCCAAAATCAGTGTTGTGAGCACTGGCTTCTTGTCGAAGAAATCCGTGTACACGTAAACTAAAATTGCAAAAACAACTTCACCGGCAAAGAGCACTGGGTAAAGCACCTTAGCCCACGTTTGCGCCCGGTCATGGAGCGTTCCAAACGTCTTCAACCGAATGAAGTTTAACCCGTGCAGGTAGCACAATAAGGCAACGGCAACCCCACCGACGATGGAGAACCAGTTAACGTAGTCCGTGAAGTGACCAATCACGTCACCCTGGGCGTCAATTGGCATCCCTTTAACCATGTCAGTAAAGATCATCCCCAGAAGGAACGGTGCAGCAAGTGACGCAATGGTTAACGCCCAATCCCAGAACCGGCGCCAGAAGTTTGTCCGCATTTCCTTTCGAAATTCAAACGAGACCCCACGCATGATCAGGGCAACTAACACCAGTAAGAACATGATGTAGAATCCTGAAAACAGTGATGCATACCACGCACCAAATGACGCAAACATCGCCCCACCAGCTGTGATCAAGTACACTTCGTTACCGTCCCAGTGGGGCCCAATGGTCCGCACCAGTGCGTCGCGTTCATGGTCATTGGCAGCCAAGGTGTGCGCGCTCATGCCAACCCCAAAGTCGAACCCTTCCAAAAAGAAGAAGATGGCAAATAATAATCCGATTAAGATAAACCACAAAATTTGTAGACTAGTCATGGTTGAATGCCCCCTTCGCGTATGGATCAACGGTTGAATCACCGTCATCATCGTCCTTGTTGACCCCGTAACCACTTTGCAGGTCAGCGTCCGGTCCGTCCACTAACACCCGGTGACTTAACACGATCATCACGGCGCCCATGCCGGCAAACAACAAGAAGTAGATGATGTTACTGAGCAGCAGTGACCCCGCCGTAACGTGTGGTGAGACGGCGTCCGCAATCGTCAGTAACCCGTAAACGACCCATGGATAACGTCCTAATTCTGTAATCAACCATCCACAAGTGTTGGCAATGAATGGTAACCATAATGACAATCCCAAGATGTACAGGAACCACCGGTACCGCACAATTTGGTCAGAGCCCTTCCGGTTCCAGTACAAACCTAGAATAGCCAGCAATCCGAAGACCCCGGCAGACATCGCCATGATCCGGAAGCTGTAGAACAAGGTGTGGGTTGGAACGTAGTAGTTCATGTCCTTCCCAAACTTTTTATCGTACTTCTGGTGCAATTCTTTGTTCAACGGGTTGGCCCCGGTCACTGCCCCACTCGTCTTGTGGTAGGACAATAAACTCAGGACGTACGGAATTTCAATGCTCCACGTCGTCTTGTGGTTCCTCGTGTCCATGCCTTCGATCACAGACCACGCCGCGTGTTTATCCGTCGTTTTGTAAATCCCTTCGGTTGCAGCAAATTTCATCGGTTGGTTCTTGATGATGTATTGTGTTTGCAAGTCACCAACGGCAGTCACACCGATGGCAGCAACCAGGCCAACAATCAAGCTGACCTTGATGCTCTTCCGCCAAAAGTCAACGTTCTTCCCCTTCAGTAACCGCCAAGCAGATGAGCCGGCAATTACAAAAGCAGCCGTGATAAAGGCTCCGAACAAAACATGCGGTAATTCTAACCATAATTGCGGATTCTTCACGACGTCCATGAAATTAACCATGACCGCTTTGGTGTTCCCGTTGACCGTCTTTAAGGCGTAACCAACGGGATCCTGCATGAATGAGTTGGCCGCTAAAATCCACACAGCTGAAAGCATGGAGCCAAACGCCGTCAACCAAATAAACAAACAGTGCCATGCTGGCTTAAACCGGTCCCAAGTAAACATCCACAGTCCGATGAATGTTGACTCCAGGAAAAAGGCAGCCAGTGCTTCGATGGCTAAGGGCGCCCCGAAAATGTCCCCCATAAACCGTGAATATTGTGACCAGTTCATCCCGAATTGGAATTCCTGAATGATCCCGGTCACTACCCCCACTGCGAAGGACAACAGGAAGATTTTTCCCCAAAACTGAGTCATCTTCTTGTAGATTTCCTTCTTTTGGATCACGTAGTTTGTCTCCATGATCGCCACTACTAGGCCCATTCCGATTGAGAACGGGACGAAGAAGAAGTGGAAGATTGTCGTCATCGCGAATTGAAATCGCGCTAATGAAAGAATGCTAAACCCTAAAATTGACATCACACTTCGCTCCTTTGGCATATTGATGTAATGAGTAACGCTGCACAAAGCGATCGGTGCGCCGCCCCCTCACGGACTAATGAGTGACCGAAACCCTCTTCTCATCTGCTTCGTTACTGTTTTAAATTGTGGACAACTTATCACACGAGAAAGTTCGTCCGCTATGTAACCGCTCTCCACAACTTAAATTATATCGAGTGATAAATGAGTTTTCAAATATAATGTCAAATTAATGGCCAATTCTCACAATTCTTTCCTTGATTCAGTCGCCGTAATATAAAGTGAATTAACTATTCGGCCTTTAGAAACCGGACAGCCGTGCGTGTTGAGCCAGATGAGCATTACATTAAATTGCACTTTATTCCGAAACTCATCATAATGAACAGTAATCCCACCATCCCATTATTTAACGAAAGAAGGATTGCTTTATGGAACAACTTCTTAGCTTTATGCCACTCACGGACGATGAACGCGCCGTGATCGCCAACAATGATACGAACATCGTCTTACCAGATGACATTACGACAGGGCGCGTTGACCCAGCCACCATCACCATGATCTACGGTTGGCAACCAGACTTAGGCCGTCAGGTTGTCACCGCAGCTGGCACTAACCTCAAGTGGGTTCAAACAATGTCTGCCGGAGTCGACTACTTACCACTGACGGAATTAACGAAAAATAACGTCGCGGTAACGAACGCTAGCGGCATCCACGCAGCCGCCATCGCACAATCCATTTTGGGCTACATTTTCCACTTTACCCGCGGGATTTGGACGGCGGAACAACGCCGGAGCGCCCACCACTGGGAACAGTCTGCCCCTGACTTACTGGTTGCTGACGAAACATCCGTCCTGATTTTCAGTACCGGTCACATTGCCACTGAAACAGCCCGGTTATTAAAGGAAATGGGCGTTCATGTTGCTGGAATCAACCATACAGGGCATCCAGCAGACCACTTTGACGAAACATTCCCTATCACTGACTACGCGGCGGCATTGAAAACGGCTGACGTGATCGTGAACATCATGCCTGGAACGCCAGAAACAGAGGGCTACTTTAACAAGGCATTCTTTGATCAGCTAACTGACAAATTGTTGTTCATCAACGTTGGCCGAGGCAGTTCTGTTGTTAATGACGACCTCATCGCCGCAATTGATAACGGCAACGTGAAGTACGCGGCCCTAGATGTTGTTGCACCAGAACCACTGCCAACGACTTCACCACTCTGGGATCATGAACGAATCTTACTCACACCACATATCTCTGGTGTCATGGACCACTTGGGGACCCGCCTGTTCCCAATCTTCTCCACTAACCTAGCTAGTCTTGTGGCTGACGGCCACGTTAGTCGTAATGAAGTCGACTTGAACGCCGGTTATTAATCACATACGTAAAATGAGCCGCCACGATTTTATCGTGACGGCTCATTTTTTTAATTAACAATTCCTAATCGTTCTTGGGTGCGCTCTCGTTATTCAAAGCCTGTCGTGCCCGACTGTGATGGTAGCCGTACGCTGCGTACAGCACCAGCCCGACCGCCTGCCAAACTAGAAAGGCCAGCCACGTGAAGCCCTGGAGCATGACCATTAAGCCCACACAGCAGACAAATGATAATAAGGGTAACCACGGAAAGAATGGGACGTGGAACGCCGCCTTCGCGTTTGCAAACTGTGGGTTCCGTCGAAGGAAAACGACCCCTAGTGAGACCAGCGCAAACGCAAACAGTGTACCGATGTTGACCAGTTCAGAAACTAAACTGATCGGAATCAGGGCCGCAAACACGGCGGCCACAAAGCCGAAGATCAGTGTGTTGGCAACCGGGACGTGTGTCTTGGGGTGCAATTTGTGCAACCGTTGTGGCAACAGGCCATCCCGTGAGATCGCAAAGATCAACCGCGTGCCACCATAGGACATCACCAAAAGAACCGTGGTCATCCCCACGATGGCCCCTAGTGAAATAATGCCAGAGAGTGCGTTTAAATGTAATGCTTCTAACGCATACGCAACTGGATCCGCCACGTTGAGGTGGGTGTACTTCACGACCCCAACCAGCACCGTTGCTAACGCAATGTACAGAATCGACGCAATCAGTAAGGAAAGACTAATTCCGATCGGCATGTCACGCTGTGGACGTTTAACTTCTTCAGCGGCCGAGGACACAGCGTCAAACCCAACGTACGCATAGAAGGCTAGTGCAGCCCCCTTGAACACCCCACCCACACCAAACGGCATGAATGGATGGTAGTTAGCCGGTTTGACGTAGAAAACGGCGACCCCAATAAAGAGCACGATCACGGCAATCTTCAAGATTACCATCGCTGTGTTGACCTTTGCTGATTCATGCACCCCACCCAGGAGGAGAACCGCAATCAACATGACGATCACAAACGCAATCAGATCAAACCGTCCGCCAGGAACACTCGCCGTCCCTGGCGCCGCACGCAACGCGACCGGAAGTTTAACACCAAAGCCTGCGAGGATGTTTTGAAAGTACGCTGACCAACTGGTGGCCACCGACGACACGGAGAACATGTACTCAGACACAAGCGACCAGCCCAGAACCCAGGCAATCAGCTCACCAAACACCGTATAAACGTATGTATACGCGCTCCCGGCTAACGGGATGGTGGATGAGAACTCGGAGTAACAGAGCGCCGCTAACGCGCACACAATGGCTGCCAGCACAAACGACAGCATGCCGGCTGGTCCTGCATGCAGTGACGCAATCACACCAGGCGTGATAAAAATCCCGGCACCGACGATGGCCCCAACCCCCATTGTGGTTAAGTTTCCCGCCGTTAATGTCTTAGCTAGACCGGACTGTTTAAGAATGTCGCTGGTCGTATCTTTCTTAACAAAAAGCTGTTTGAATGCTGACATCGCGTTTCCTCCTTCATCGTTTTCTAACGATTTTCTTATCTAATTTTCAATCCACTTAGTGTAACAAAGATTGTGACAGATTGAAAATAGAAATAAGGATAAACGTCCGCTTCGTGAATTTTCCAGTTGGCGGTTAAAAATTAATCTCAATGGTCAGTCCCAGCCAACCC
Source organism: Furfurilactobacillus entadae (assembly GCF_045862745.1). NCBI lineage: Bacteria > Bacillati > Bacillota > Bacilli > Lactobacillales > Lactobacillaceae > Furfurilactobacillus > Furfurilactobacillus entadae. The sequence goes on from NZ_BQXN01000005.1 coordinate 47,908, forward strand.
GCAATTTTTTGAATTGTCTTGCTAACACCCTTTTTACTCAAGTTAACGTATAAAAAGATGTCAGGTTCAATTTCAAAGGCTGCCTCTTGCCCACTTGGGAATACATTTTGTTGGCGACCAAGGATATTTTTCGATGTTGCTTTATCATCAACAAGAAATTCCAATAGTTGTTCTCGATACTTGGACGATTTTAGTAATCGCCGCACAAATTTAATAAGAACCTGCCGGGAAATCCCGTCGCTAATGGTTTGGTGGTCAAACTGAACAAATAAATGTCCGTTTAACGTTTCATCCACTAGGCCATTATTAACGGATAATAAATCAATGTTAGCCACGTCTTCCAAGATATCAAAGAATGAATTCCACAGCTCATCTGCCTGGATCGTTGATAATCGATCAATATATCCCGAATTACCTACCGTTCCATTCATTAGTTGAAGATGGTCGTCATCACTATAATATTGAACAAATTTCTTCTCTAAATATTCCGCCTGAGTTTTGGTCAAATGATTATCCGTTCGTCCAAAAAAGATAATTTTTTTAAACCATGCTTTATCACTATTCTGATTATGCTGAGCCAACCGGCGATTAATGGTTTGTCCTGCTGTTTGACCAACATACCGCATGTTATTACCGATCAGAATATAAACGCCCGAATTATTCGCATATGGCAAACTTTTCAAATATGGTAAGTCAGCCCGGTCACATGTCACAACTACCGCTGGTTCTTGTTCATAAACCGAAACGTTATCTTTTTCTCGGTTCCGTGTAACAAAAATACTTCTCATTTCTGCATACTCCCATTTTCATGAATTAATTTTCCTGTGTAAACATCTCAAAATCTTCATTTGAGGTGGTGGATCAGGTGCACGCTGGTTGACAGCTATTAAGGTATCCATTCGCTCAAAAAGATCGCCGATCAATGCTTTCTCAACATTGCTATTTGGTATTGCAATTTCGATTTTAGCTAACTGTTTGCCTGATATTTCAGTAAATGTTGATCCTGAAGCCAATTTATTTGCTACGCGACTAACCTTTTGTTGCATTGAATAGACAAAGTTTGAAGGCACTCCAGTATGTGGAATTATTGATTGAAAGCCCTGATTAGTTGCTGCTTTCTCTGCCAAAATGCCCATTGCCCCAATACCTGCCCGTGAAGTCATCAACACGGACCCAACCGGAAGTAATTTTGCTGAACTTTTTTTAAGACCTAGCTCGGTAATTTTTCGCTTACTCTTTCTTAGATAGCCTTGATTTGTAACTTCAGTAGGGGTAAACCAATTTATTTTCCCATCCCAGTATTCCGAATTACCGGAATCAGGAGTACCCCCACCTTGAATCTCAGCTATCTCATTCAACTTTCGCTTTTCCCATACGAGCTATTTTTACATCAACGTAGTCAAGTAACGCATAATTTTGTCCGTATCTTGGTTTTCAAGTTCTTGGATCACATGTAAATAGGTTCGTTGGGTCGTATCCATATTTGAATGTCCTAGCCTTCTAGCGACTGAACCAATGGAAACGCCCGCGTAAAGCAATAACGAAGCGTGTGTGTGCCGTAATCCGTGCACACTAATGGCCGGAATCCCCGCGCTTTTGCAGTAGCGTTCAAGCTTATCATTTACCGTTGTGTTATAAATTTTCTTTCCTGCGGACACAAAGATGGGTTGATCACTTGGCAAATCTTTAACTAATTGTGCAAATTGCATAGCAGTCTGCCAATCTAAAGGTAATTTTCGAATTGAAGCTGTGTTTTTGGTTGGCGCAAAACTTCCAGGAAAATCCTTATAAGAACAGGTTTTGCTAACATTTAATGTTAACCGTGTTAAGTCAAAATCTGCTGGCGTTAGGCCAAGGGCTTCACTAAATCGCAAGCCTGTTTTAGAAATTAGTAAGATGAAATAATCCCACGAAATCGAATCACCCAACTGTAGCTGTGCCAACAATTTTGTTAGTTGCTGCTGATTAAGAAACTTTATCTTATGATGATGTGTTACTGTTCCTTTAATCACAACGCGCCGTGTCGGGTCCACCTGAATGAGGCCCTCTTCAAGTGCGTCTAAAATGGCCGCTTTTACTTGATGGTGGAAGTCCAACGTCGTCTGTTTCTCATGATTTTCGGCATATGAATTAAGCATTTCCTGATATTCACGACGCGTTAAATCACACAAACGTAACTGTGGTTTTAACATGAGAATATGTTTATACGTCTGAATGTATTTTAAGTATGTAATGTCACGGACTGCATTCTTCTTATACAACTTTACCCACTGCTTGTAATACATATAAAACAACATCTCACTACGATCTGACATAATCAATTCCCCCATAAAAAATAGTATCTACATTACTGTAGATACTATCAGTTATAGCTGTTAAGCGGTGGCAAAAAATTCCAATAAATCTTTTTCAAAACTAGCCATCTCAAAGAAGTTCATTTCGGCATTCTTCTCAATGTTGCTCATCTTATCAGATAATTTTGGATTATCGTTCAAGTCAACGCCTGGCATATATAGGTCGTAGGCTTCTACAATCTCATTCCCGTTGTAGTCATTATCCGCTGACCAGCGCCGCAATTTTAATTCTCGTCGTTCGCTACGAATTGATTTTCGTGCTGTTTTCAATGTCTCGGTATTAAAGTGTTCTTTGTAAACACCGTCTTCGATTCCATCCAAAACGCCATTAATTTCATCACGACTTTTATCATCCATTGGGGTAATGTGCTCTTCAACAGCTTCACGATTTTTCGAAATCGTTTCATCCATGTATTGGTTTAACAGGTCAACTAGTCGATCATAGTCGATAATTTCACTCGCATAAGCCTCAATAGCTACCCGAATGTTAGTTAAATCAATTTGTTTATCGGCTGGAAGCTTATTATTCACGTCATTTAAACGCGCTTGCAATGCACTTAGTTCGTCTTCTGAAGCGATTGCTAACGCGATCTTTTCATCAGTCGTGTTCCCCTGTTCGTCAATTGCATCAACCTCGGAGCCGAGTTTATACCCCTGCTGTACCAGCCGTTGAACTTTTTGGTTAACTTCCGCAGCTATCAATGCAAATTCTTGCATCGCACGTTGGCCCTTTGGTTCCTGTGAAAAATCATCGCCAGATAGTTGCTTTAACACGGTAATTTTTGGTTGTAATTCATCAATCTGCTTAGCAATTTTTGGTGCCAAAATCTTATCGTCAATTAATTCTTTTTGCTCCTCATCAGACGGTTGTTCTTCGGCATCCTCAATTGTGTCATTACCACCCTTTGTATAGATCACTAAGGCATTTTTAACGTTCTCCTCCATGATCTCACCCTTACGGTAAAAACGAACCTTCCCGTGCGGCTTTGCATTACGGTCAATGGTTCGATTGGTCCGTGACATTGCTTGAATCAGCAAGCCTTCCTTAAGGATTTTATCCATATAAATGACGTTGACATATTTAGAATCAAACCCAGTCAATAATTGATCAGAAACGATTACCAAGTCGATTCGATCAGCGTCATCGCCACGATTATACGGCTTCTTACGCGCCAAACGTTTAGACAAATCCTTGAGGTAATCACGTTCCGGATTTTGGCTTTCTAAAAAATTAGTCGTATTATAACGCTGTGTATACTCTTGCATAGCCTGCTTCAAAGCTTCTTGTAAATCAGAAGCACCCAGCCCATTATCTTCATCACGTGAATACGTCATGGCTACACGCAGGTCTGGTGCTAATTCTTTAAACAAATTGTAATAGGCTACGACCGCCTGCTTCCCGGAAACGGCTAATAGTGCTTGGAATTGATTTGGTTTACGGACACCATATTCAATGGGGCCTGCCGCATTATCCGACCAGTGAGTGCTAATATCATTCACCACTGATTTCCGATATGGCAGACTCGTGTATACTGCCTGTTCAAGGTCTTGATCACTCATGCTAGTATCCGCGTCTGCTTCAATATCTGGCACATAATAAGTAACATCGAAACCAAGAACATTTCCATCACCAATAGCGTCTTTAATGGTGTAACGGTGAAGCCGACGTCCAAAGACATCATGTGTTGAAACGTTTCGCGTCGTCTTTACGTCATTAACTTCGTCTGAATAAAAGTTAGGCGTTCCGGTAAACCCAAACCAAGTTGTTTTAGGTAATGCTTTCTTAATTCGAGCAACCGAATCGCCACTAGCAGACCGATGAGCCTCATCCATTAAGATAACCATTCGCTCGTCAGAATGTAGCCCAGCCTTTACAACTTTATCGCCAATGATCTTATCCTTAATTGCTTTATCCAATCCTTGAACCGTAATCAGATAGATGTATGACGCCTGGTTATTTTCCTTCAACTCACGTTTCAATTGATTTCCGTTAACAACCTTAATTCGTTTCTCAAACGTTTTGTATGCAAAACTCTGAAAATTTTCAAACGTTTGGCTAACTAGATCCACACGATCAACAATAAACAGAACATTCCGAACTCGCGGCATCGAGGCCAACAACTGGGCAACTTTAAACGACGTTACCGTCTTCCCAGAACCAGTAGTGTGCCAAACATAGCCTCCTTCTTTCTCGATGAGGCCATTATTATCCATCTGTTTCATTCGCTCTAAGATGGCACGTGTCGCCTGAATTTGATAAGACCGCATGACCATCAAATTGTCATTGGCTGCATCTGGAATCATGTTGACCGTTACTAACCGATGTAATGCTGGAATCCCCATAACCTGATGAATGAACTCCATTGTGTTCGTTACATCGCGACCGTTATCATCACGCCAACCAAAAACAAAATCCTTATTGTATGAGCTTGGATTTTTAGGCCGTGCTAGATAATGGGCTGAGTGTTGCGACAAAATGAATTGTGTTTGTACAAATGACATCAGCCCAGTGTACATACCGTCACTATCGTATTTTTCAAGTTGTTCAAAAGCATTCCACTGATTTTGAAGCGATTCATCTTTTTCTTCGATGTGCGCAATTGGCAATCCGTTAATCAGCAATAACAAGTCAATCCGCCGCTTCTTGCTTAACGTGTTTGGCAACCGATCAAAGGTCACTTGGCTAACCACTTCATACTCAGAGCGGCCACCAGCAACCTCGTCACCGTAGAAAATTTCAATCTCCAATTGTGTACCGTCATCACGTGTTAACGGCAATGTACCAATGTTTCCAGCTCCCGCTAAAACTAATTGTGAATCGTATGGCGTTCGATTTTTATTGAGCTCAACTTTTAACAATTCAAACTCAGTATCAGTTAAATCATTACCAAGCAACTTAATATTGTTATTCCGATTAAGAATTTCGCGCCAGTGTTGATAAAGCTTATTGTAATTCACATTTGATAAATCTTCTCGATAAGACCAGCCCTCATCCTTTAACTTATTAATGACGGCTTCTTCAAACTTATTTTCTGCCATTTTATTCTTCTTTCACGTTATTTGGCGCTTTTAACCCCAATAATTACACGAACATTGTCTGTAACAACGCTTTTTTTACCTTTTTCAATGCTTCGCCCTTACGTTGGTTGACAGCTATTAGGTTGTCGAGGTTTTTAAATAGGTCGCCAATATCATTTTGTTCACTAAAATCGAAATTGCAATACCAAATAGCAATGTTGAGAAAGCATTGATCGGCGATCTTTTTGAGCGAATGGATACCTTAATAGCTGTCAACCAGCGTCAGCCAGTTTTAGTCCATTCACAGCCGCCTTAATTAAGAACATTCATATTTTTAATCCTCGCAACTAGCCACATCAAATCACAAAATTAATTTTTCATAGTTTTGCAGGCTATTTTCATGATGACATTCAAAATATCACGTAATATCGTTAATAGGTAACCCCTGTTATTCCATAAAGCAATGATGACCAAGAATTACAATACGGATTTTAAAAACAAAAACTGACAAGGACTCTCCATAGTCATCGGAGATATCCTTGTCAGTTTCTTTACTTCACTTCATTAACCCGGTACTTCGCTTCTTCCCCACTCAGCACCCGCACAATGTCATTCGCAGCATCAATGGCCATCCGCCGCTTAGTTTCCACCGTGTTCGAGGCAATGTGTGGTGTTAACAACGCATTGTCCAATCCAACTAACGGGTTGGTTACAGGCAGTGGTTCCTCTTCAAAGACATCCAGCGCTGCACCAGCGATGTCGTGATTCTTCAGTGCGGCGACCAGGTCAGCTTCCACGAGGATGCTCCCCCGCGCCATGTTGATCAGGTATGCATCATCCTTCATCAGCTTAAACTCGGCGGCCCCAATCGAGTGCTCCGTTGTCGGAATTGCTGGCAGGTGGACCATCACGAAGTCAGCTTCCCTAAACAGCGTTTCCCGATCGACAATCGTTACGGTGTCAGTGCTCTTTGCAAACGGATCAACCGCAATAAGCGTAACACCAAAGCCCTGCAACTTTTCTGCAACAGCCCGCCCAATTCGACCAAAGCCCAGAATCCCAACGGTCTTCCCGTAGATATCGTGACCAAGATGGGTCTTCCGGTAGTTCCAATTGTCATCATGCAACGCCTTTGAATCCTGATACAGGTTCTTACTGATGGCAAGTAGTTCTGTCACCGCAGTCTCTGCAACGGCTCCTGACAACGCTGTGGGGGTGTTAACCACCTGAATCCCACGCTTTGTGGCTGCGTCCACATCCACGGAGTCATAGCCAACTCCGTTACGCGCGATCACCTTTAAGTTTGGCATGCCGGCCATCACTTCGTCGTCGAACGGTTGCGTGCCGATCAACACGGCACTTGCGTCCTTCCCTTCAGTCATCATGACCTGCTTATCACGGCCGGTTCCGACAACAACGTCCAACCCTGCGTTTTCTAAAATTTCTTTTCCTGCTGCTGGGACATCATCGGGTAAAAAGACCATCTGTTTTGTCATGTTATTCTCCTTTACTTGTCGCTAAAAACGTTGCTAATGCTTCCCGAGTTGGGTATCCATCGTTATCCCCTGGTGTTTGAACCTGGAGTGCGCCAACCGCGTTACCACGTTCAACAGCATTTTGAATATCGAGGCCCTCAAGTAACGCGGTAATGACGCCAAGGGCAAAGCCATCGCCGGCCCCAACGGTATCAACCACGTGATCCACATTGAAACCAGGAATTTGAACACCAGTCTCATCGCCACGGTTTTTAATGTAGGCACCAGCGGCCCCAATCTTAACGATAACGGTCTCTGTGACATCCCCATTGTTTAGGTAGAAGTCGGCAATCTTTTCTGGATCACGTGATCCCATTAAGATCTCCCCTTCATCCACACCAGGTAAAACGATGTTCCCGTACTTGGCCAGCTCATTAATGGTGGTGACCATTTGTTCCGTTGACGCCCATAAAGCAGGCCGCAGGTTTGGATCAAACGTGGTTTGGATGTGGTTAGCCAGCATTCGTTTTGCAAAGTAGGTAAACGTTTCCCGGGCCGTCTCCGAAATTGCGGGGAAGATCCCTGAGAGGTGGGCCATCTTGACGCCATTCAAATCAATGGTATCAATAACTGCCTTATCCAAATGAGCGGCTGCTGAATTCCGGCGAAAATTAAACGTCTTCGGATCACCCTTTGATACCCGTTCTTTCAACTGAAAGGCCGTCCAGTTATTCTCATCTGAGCTGATGTAGTTTGCGCCAACGCCGAATGCCTTAACCCCATTAATGGCGAACGCACCCAAGGGGTCTTCACCAACTTGGGAAATGTACTCCGTTGAGTGTCCCAAACGGGTTGCCCCAATCATGACATTCAGTTCGGCACCACCAAGTAGTTTGTAATAGTTAATGCTTTCGACCAGGTTCTTATCAACATCCGTCGATGCAAATGTGACAATTGGTTCACCTAGAGTTAATAGTTCAGTCATCATCTTTCTCCCTTAACAATTTAATTAACGACCAAAGAACAGGTAGACAAGCGCAGTATTAACAATACTGATCACCCACATAACGGGAACGCCCATCTTCAGGTACGTCTTTGCCTCTAACTTTGAGTAGGTCAGCGCCCATGTGTTCCATGACTGCGTCAAATCAATGGACACGGCCATAATGCTGACGGTGTAAAACAGTGGTAGCAAAAACATTGGGCTAAACGTATGTGTTGCCGCCAACACGGACGCAGTGGCCGCACCAGCACCCCAAACGTGCAACGGTCCACGGAACAACGCTAGTGGTGCTAAAATCCCAAAGGCTATCGCAATAACTAACGCATTGTGCGGTAAAATCACTTCGATCAGGCCCTTAAACCGTGGGACATTAATGGTGGCTGCACCAACGAACATGATCAATGCCATTAAGAACATGATTAAACCGGAGATATCATTAATGGCCTGGCTGGTTGTTTTATTGATAAACGCCACGAGCTCGGAAAACTTCTTCATTCTTCCCGTCAAGAGTAAAGCAATCAGTGTTGATAGTAATAGCGACGGAATGGCATCCCACTTGAACAACAGGTTAAAGACGACCGGTAGTAACGGAATGATGTACGTTACTGGGTTGACCTGTGTGATATCCTCAGGGGCCTGTTCGCCTTCGATGAAATCGACATGACCATCCTTAATTTGGCGACTGTTTAAAAGAACGAAGATAATGACACCCACCAATTGGACCGCCATCGCTGTGATCCCAAAGACGAGGTAGCGACCGGAGTAGTTGACCGATGGAAAGAACGCCTTGATTTGGTTAAACAGCACGACATTAATGTACATTGCCGCACCAATGGCCATTGTAAATGCCGGAATGGCCACCCGCTTAGGCACCCCAATCGACAGAAGGATCGGAATGAGAATGACCCCAATGGCCATTACGGACCCCACACCATAAGCTGACGAGAAGATCAACGCCGTCACCAGCACGATCACAATTGTTGCCAGAACCGGTGCCTTTTTCCCCAGCTTTTGTGTTTTGGAAGAAATGGAGCCCGCAATTCCAGTGTCCACCAGAACCCGGCCAAACCACGATCCAAAAACAATGTAAATAATTGTCGGCCCGTACTTTAGCGCTGGCTCAGCAATCACCTTTTGCATTGCCACGTTCACTGGCACAAGGCCAATAACTGCCCATAACACTGCCATCACGAAGAACCCAATCGTGAGGTTCCCGCCCTTCACAATGTAATAAATAAACGCCAAGAACGTTAATAATAGCAGTGAGCTAATCACAATGTTTTCCATGGTTATACCTCACTTAATAAGTGTTCGATCCCGTCGCCAATCTCTTGTTCACTGGTCACCGGATATTCCAACGCAACCGGAACGTCCGTCGGGAGGATGGCTAAAATTGATTGCCACTTAATGTCACCACGCCCCAGTGGAACGGTCTTCGTTTGACTACCAGTTCCAAGATCATCCTTGACGTGAATGTACCGAACATACTTGGTCAACGCCTTGGCTGCTTCAACTTCATCGTCGTCAACGTAGCGCCAGTTACCCATGTCGTAGACATAACCAATTGGTAACTGATGGTTTTCCATGACCTGCATGAAGGCTAAAATTGCTTCAATGCTCCCAGTGCTTTTAATTTGATTGTTTTCAACGTTAATTTGGTCCACGCGCGCTGCATAGTCAGCCAGTTGTGCAGCTTGTTCCTCAGTCAGTGTCGGATTTTCATTCACATTAAACTTAATCACTGACACGCCCATCTTTTCGGCTTCGTCAAAGTACATGGCGAGTTTCGGATTCAGTCCCCCATCAACTAACAAGGCATCTGGAACCGAGTAAAAGAGTTTTAGATCATGCGCTTCAGCAAACGATTTGATCCCCGCCATTTCAGCATTCAGATCGAAAAAGTATTCCCGGCGAATTTCAGCGTTCGTAATGTTTAAGTCCACCACGCGCTGTAACATTGCCAATTGGGGTTCCCCCGCTTGATGATCTGCATCAAACAATAGATTATTAAGTACGATTTGATTTCGTTTCATTTTCTTTCACCCTAATAGCGATTAAGTTCGCTGACTTTACTGAGTAATTCACCAAACGGCAATTGGTGCCAATCCTGATCTGATTCTGCGTTAAAGTTTTGCGCATCCAACTTGTTGAACTTTTCAATTAAGAAATAAGCCGTTAAGTATGCAGCAAGCTCATGCTTGGCCAACCGTTCAATGCCCTTGTCCGAATCATCCGCATGTAAAGTGCTCATAAACGTCATTGCGAAGCGCTCTGGATCAATCTTGACACTGTTGTCTTCCATCAGTTTTTACCCCTTTTATTGGCATGATTCACCAACTTGCAAGTTTGGTGAACCGTTTTCCGAAACCGGTTTACTAAGACAGTGTAATCGCTTCCAGTTTGCCTGTCAACTTTTTTAATCTTGTTTTTTTGATGTATACTTAATCCACTATGAAAAAAACGACTATTAATGATATAGCCGAGGCTGCTCAGGTTTCAAAAACGACCGTCTCGCGCTTTTTAAACCAGAAGTATGACAACATGTCTGCCGACACTAAAAAAAAGATTGCGCAGACGATTAAAGACCTCAACTACAGTCCAAACCGCCGGGCGCAATCTTTAAAGAACCACCGCTCCCATTTGATCGGGATCTCGGTTGCTGACATTTCGAATCCTTACACATCACGTCTCTTAAAGGGGGTCAACAGCGCACTGGCCGACACCCCCTATCAGATCATGATTATGGACGCCGATAATTCAATCGAACTGGAAGCCCTCAACATTCAAAAATTGATTGCTGATGAAGTGGACGCCATTATTCTTCAACCACTCACCAACGACTTGCACCAGTATCAAAATCTGATTGACGCCGACATTCCCACGATCCAGGTTGACCGTTACGTTAACCAGGCCATCTGGCCGTCCGTCGTTTCGGATAACTTTGCAAAGTCCTTTGAAGTGGGCGAATTGATCAAGGCGAAGGGCTATCAACACGTTGTTTTGCTGACCAATAGTGCTCAGACCATCAGTAGCCGGAAGAACCGGGTTGATGGCTTAACGGAAAGCATTGCTGGTTCACCCATCTCAACCAAAATTATTGATCTCGACCACACATCAGCTTGGGACAAGCTTGCCGTTGACGAATTAACCACCCACCCTGAAACTGTCCTTTACGCTCTTAACGGGGAAATCCTGTGGAAAGTTATCCGTGCCCTCCGAAACCACGGGGTGTCGTTTCCGGAGACCGTGGGGCTCATTGGTTATGATGACGATGGTCTTGCCGATTTAGTGACCCCTGCTGTTTCCGCAATCACCCAAGATCCCCTTGCAATCGGTCAAACCGCCGCAGACAAGCTATTGGTCGCATTAACCACCGGCGAAAAACTGACGGTGGAAAAGATTCAGATTCCGGCGCTGATTGAACAGCGGGCATCACTGTAGAAGTTTCGTTTTAACATTTACGTTATGTGGGATGACTCCTTCGATCTAACAGCTTTATCGACCGGCTGGTTACAGGTCCTGGAGAAATATCATAACGACTATGCGTTGGATAGTGACAAAGCGTTACCTTGGTCCCCTGAGGTAACTGAGTAGTTTTGCTAAAATGCGGGACAATACAAATAAACCGCGGTGTCGATCCTCTTAATGGGAGAATCGACACCGCGGTTTATTTTCATTTTGCTATCCCCAAACCATTTAATGTCGCACACAAAAACCCCTCGCCATAACAGCGAGGGGTTTTGCATATCCACCAAATCGAAAATCGAAAGATTAACGCTTTGAGAATTGTGAAGCTTTACGGGCCTTTTTAAGACCTGGCTTCTTCCGTTCCTTCATCCGGGCGTCACGAGTTAATAACCCGGCGCTCTTCAATGCGGGACGGAAATCAGGGTCAACCGTCAGTAAAGCACGGGCGATCCCATGACGAGTGGCACCGGCTTGACCGGAGAAGCCACCACCATTGACGTTAACTAAAACATCATAGTTACCAGTCGTTTCTGTTGCAGCAAATGGTTGAACAACCACTTCACGCAAGTTAGCGAAAGGAATGTATTCAGTAATATCCTTACCATTCATGGTAATTTTACCAGTCCCGGGAACTAAACGTACCCGAGCAACTGAGTTTTTCCGACGACCTGTGCCGGCATATTGAACAGTAGCCAATGTGATTTCCTCCTTAGATTAAATTAGTAATATCCAGAACTTCTGGTTGTTGTGCAGCTTGATCGTGTTGATCACCTGCATAAACGTGCAGCTTAAGCAGTTGCTTGTGACCAAGCGTTCCTGCTGGCAACATGCCCTTAACGGAAGTTTCAATCAACCGAATTGGGTTTTCGTCACGTAAGTTTCCTGCAGTACGTGACTTCAAGCCACCTGGGTGGTTTGAGTGATGGTAGTAGATCTTATCAGTTGCTTTGTGACCAGTTAAGGCAACCTTTGACGCGTTCAGAACAATGACAAAGTCACCCGTATCCACATTAGGGGTAAACGTTGGCTTGTTCTTTCCACGAAGGATTGAAGCAACGACGGTGCTTAAACGTCCCAAAGGAACGTCTGTGGCATCAACCACATACCATTTACGGTCTACTTCACCTGGTTTTGCTAAATATGTTGTACGCACGGTATTTTCCTCCAATTTCTTGTCTGTTTGACACTCGATAAAACTTTCCGGGGCTTATCGTGGGGCAAACAATACCAAGTAACAGTGTACTGTCCACACCCCAATAAGTCAATTACAAATTTATGTCAATGGCGGCTTTTCATACACAACTTCCTCAAGGTACAGGCCACTTGCCGGTGCCGTTTCACGGGCTAACTCGCGATCCTTTCCTGCTAGAACAGCCGGTAATGAGTCCACGGCCCGCCGCCCGTTCCCCACTTCAAGGAGAACGGCGACCATGATCCGCACCTGATTGTATAGAAACCCACTCCCGTAAAAGTCGAACGTCACTTCATGTTGTGCTTCATCCGCATGAATCGTAATCGCGTAAATTGTCCGGACATTTGACTGGGCCTGACTCCCTGACGCCACGAAACTTGTGAAATCATGCTCTCCAACCAATGCAGGAGCCGCCTGTTGCATTTTGCTAACGTCCAGGGGGTATTTGTAATGTCCGGTGAAATTACGCTTAAACGGGTCCACAAACGCTGTGTTCGACACAATGTACCGATACCGCTTGCCGTGGGTCGAAAACCGGGAATGAAAGTCATCATCCACCAGCTCAACGGACTTCACGGTCATATCCAGTGGAAACATGCTGTTTAACGCCAACTGTAAATTTCTGGCTGGCAGTGGCTTGGGCAGATCAAAGTGGATCACCTGGCCGTGGGCATGCACGCCGGCATCCGTTCGGCCAGAACCGAAAACTTCAATCGCCGGTGTCGGGTTCTTTGCAATCTGATTGACCACCTTGGTCAGCACAGACTCCACGGTGCGACGGTGTGGCTGTCGCTGAAACCCGGAAAAATTGGTGCCGTCATACGCAATGACAACCTTGTAACGTTGGGACATAGATTACTTCTCCATTCTCTACACGTGGCGTAACACGATCAACGCAACGTTAACCATGAGCATCACAACCACAGCAAGCGTATCCGCACCATGCCATTGGAGGACCCGGTATTTGGTTCGGTTGGCGCCGCCCTGATACCCGCGCGCCTCCATGGCCGTAGCCAGATCATCCGCCCGCCCAATTGCTCCCACAAACAGTGGAATCAATAAGGGAACAATGGCGTGCAGTCGTTTTACTAAACCGCCGTTATTAAATTCTACCCCACGGGCCCGTTGCGCATTCATGATCGTTTGCGCCTCATCCAACAATGTTGGAACAAACCGAAGGGCCACGGAGAGCATTAACGCCGTTTGGGCTACCGGAAAGTGAACCACCCGTAACGGCTGCAACATGGCCTCAACCCCATCAGCTAATGCGAGTGGCGCCGTCGTTAAGGTCAAGATTGTGGCCATCGTGATGATCAGTAAGAACCGCAAGAAGACAGCAACGGCGAGTTGGATCCCGGTGGACGTCACCATCAAGATCCCCCAGTGCCAGTACACGGTTCCTCCCGGCGTGAATAACAGCTGTAAAACAGCGGTCAACACAATGAGCCAAATCAGTGGGCCAATGCCCCGAATAAAGTACCCCACGCTCAAACCAGTGAGCATAATCGTCGCACCAACAATCACAAACAATAAAACATAGGTCATCCAGTTACTAGTTAAAAAGGCCAAAATAATGAAGTATAGCGATAAAAGCAGCTTCGCCCGGGGGTCCAAGCGGTGAAGCCACGAATGTCCGGGAATGTACCGGCCAAGTGTCATTTGTTCTAACATCTACTGGCCCCCCTTTGTTGCGGGTAACTGTGGTGCCAACTGAGCCGCTAACTCATCCGCTGTCAGTGGTAATTGATCAAACGTAAAGCCACGGCTCATTAATTGTGTTGCGTACGCTGCCGCTGTTGGTAGCGCCAGTTCTTGATCGGCCAGCCACTGCTGGTCACTGAACACGTCTAGCGGCGTTCCCACCTTCATTAGGTGACTATGAGCCATCACAAGTGTCTGGTCTGCATAATCCGCCACATCGTCCATCTGGTGAGTCACTAAGACCACCGTTAGATGTTGATCCGCCTGTAGTTGCGCAAACATATGCATCATTTCCTGACGGCCCCGCGGATCGAGTCCTGCTGTGGGTTCATCTAAAACGAGCACCTGCGGCTGACTGGCAAGTACGCCAGCAATGGCAACCCGGCGCATTTGCCCACCGGATAGTTCAAACGGTGACCGTTCCAATAGGTTATCTGCTAGTCCCACCGCTTTAGCAGCTTCACGCGCCCGGTCAGCCGCTTCATCCTCAGCAGCACCAAAGTTTAGCGGACCAAACGCGATGTCTTTGATCACCGTTTGGTCAAACAACTGGCTTTCAGGAAACTGAAACACCATGCCGACATGCTGGTGGAGTGCCTTCAAATGTTTGTTGGTCGTCTCATGGGTCAACGTGAAGTCATCCACCGTTACCTGCCCACTCGTCGGCTTTAACAGACCATTCAGGTGCTGAATCAGGGTGCTTTTTCCACTACCTGTATGACCAATAATGGCCGTTAATGATTCATCTGGAACGGTAAAGTTAATGTCCGTTAAACCAACTGCTTCAAACGGTGTGTTTGGCTGGTACGTGTAGTTTACATGGTCGAATGTGATTGCCATAACCAGTCCTCCATTTCCGCCGCTGATTGATACTGTGTTGGCGCCACCGCACCGTGGGTTGTCAATGCCGCCGCCAGTTTGGTTGTAAACGGTTCGTCTAGTCCCGTCTTTTCCAAGAGTGCCTGGTCGCTAAAAATTGTTGCTGGCTCCCCCGTCGTAACGAGCTGGCCGTTATCCATCACAATTAAGCGGTCAGCCTGGGCTGCTTCCGCAAGGTCATGGGTGATCGAGATGACTGTTGGCATGGTCCCCGCTAGCCCCTGGCGTAACTTGGCCATAACGGCAAGAACGGTTTGGCGGCCGAGTGGGTCCAGCATACTTGTTGCTTCGTCCAAAATGATAATTTGTGGATTCATCGCAATTACACCGGCCAACGCAACCCGCTGTTTTTGCCCACCAGATAACCGGCTGGGTTCGCGGTTAGCAAATGACCACATGTCAACGGCCTCAAGGGCCGCCTGAACCCGTTCCTGCATTTCTGCCCGGGGAACGCCGGCGTTTTCTAAACCAAACGCCACGTCATCAGCAACGGTCGCCCCCACAAATTGATTATCAGGGTTCTGAAAAACCATTCCAATTTGACGACGAACATCCCACACAGTGTCGGGGGTTAAGTGAATCCCACCCACGGTGACGTCCCCCTGTTTAAAGTCTAGCAGGCCGTCAACCGCACGAACCAGAGTGCTTTTGCCACTACCATTATGCCCAACAATGGCAACCCACTCCCCTGCATTAACCGTTAACGAAACCTTATTTAGTGCTTGGCCCTCAGCATCTGGGTACTGGTAAGCCAGTTCGTTTACTTCAATAATGGCACTCATCTAGCCAGCTCCTTTTCCCTTCATCACGTAGTTTGTCACGGTGAGGTCGTGTTTCTCACCGGTATGAGCCGCGTGGATCAGCTGACTCATGTACGTTTTATAGGTCATGAACAATGTTTTGTCTGCCGAGCCCTGGGTCAACTTCCCAGTGTTCGGATCCTTCAATAGCGCCGCGTTCCACGTACTGATCGTTGGACCAGTCGCCGGGTCATACAACCCGAAATGGTCCAACCGATTATACTCAACGTGCGTCAGCGTTCCGTTGTTATCAACAACAGCTTGCGCAGTAACCCGGTAACCGTCATCGTAATGCTTTTCCGTTAACGTATATGTCCCTGGTTTAAACGCTTCTTTTGGCAGGACTTTTGCAGCCTTCTCACTCAGACGCCGAAGCTGAGACTCATGGGCCTCATGCTCCCGTTGCGCATTAAGCGTTGTATTGGCTGTTGCGCCAAGTGCCAAGATGGCAAAAAAGACAACTACCAGCCCGGTCATTAACTTTGCATGGCGTTGTTGCACCACTTGTCACCTCACTTTAAAATCACCAATCCCGCATTATTTTAGCGGAGTCTTTGGCCCGGTGCAAGCGTCATTAAACGACGGTTACCCAGCACTTGGCTTATTTCTATGTACAAAAAAATCACTTAGCACCACGGCTCGAGCAAAAGCTCATTCAAGCTAGACTGGGCGAACGCGATCGCCATCATCATAACGCTTTATACCATTGGCACTAGTGATTAATTTGAATATTCAAATACTAAGTCGATCCGTCGATAAACTTAGGGTAGCTATTCAGACTACCGGTGAAGCGAACGTTGATTAGTCAACGAATTCCAAGATAACCATTTGTGCGGCATCGCCACGACGAGGCATCGTCTTGTACATCCGTGTGTAACCACCATTACGTTCAGCAAAACGTGGTGCTAATTCTTCAAACAACTTTTGTAAAGCAGTTTGTGCAGTCACGTTATCGCCATCTTCTTTAACATCAGCAATGACGTTACGTAAGAAAGCTGCTGCTTCACGACGAGCATGCAAGTCGCCTTGCTTACCCCAGGTGATCATTTGATCAGCGGTCTTACGAACTTCCTTGGCGCGTGCTTCAGTCGTTTCGATCCGACCGTTAACGATCAAATTTGTCGTTAAGTCGCGTAACAAGGCTTTACGTTGTGAACTGGTACGTTGTAATTTGCGGTAGCTCATGCTTAACCCTCCTTTTGACGGTAAGTCTGACTAGTCTTCCTGTTTTAAGGACAGACCTAAGCCAGCTAATTTTGCCTTAACTTCTTCAAGTGACTTACGACCAAGGTTGCGAACCTTCATCATGTCGGCTTCAGTCCGATCCGTTAACTCTTGAACCGTGTTGATTCCAGCACGCTTCAAACAGTTATAAGAACGAACAGAAAGATCTAACTCTTCGATGGTCATTTCGAGCATCTTTTCCTTGTGTGTTTCTTCCTTCTCAACCATGATCTCAGCATTCTTCGCTGTATCGGTTAAGTCGACAAACATCGTCAAGTGTTCAGTTAGAATCTTAGCAGCGAGACTAATTGCTTCACTAGGCGTAATTGAACCATCAGTCCAAACGTCTAAGGTCAGCTTATCGTAGTCATCACGTTGGCCAACACGAGTGTTTTCAACTTGGTAGTTAACACGTTCGATTGGGGTATAAATGGAATCGATTGGTAACACACCAATTGGCATATCATCCTGACGAGCTTTGTTTTCATCAGCTGAAACGTATCCACGGCCCTTGTTAGCAGTTAAGTGCATGTGGAAAGTGGCACCATCTGCAACAGTACAGATGTAAAGATCCGGGTTCATGATTTCAACGTCAGCATCCGTTTGAATGTCACCAGCGGTAACAATCGCAGGACCCTTGACGTCGATATCCATTCCCTTTTCTTCGTCGGTGGCCATTTTCAACGAAACCTTTTTCATATTCAAAATGATCTGAGTGACATCTTCAACGACACCCTCAACAGTTGAGAATTCGTGAAGGACGCCATCAATTTGAATACTGGTGACAGCTGCACCAGGCAAAGATGAAAGCAAAATCCGGCGAAGCGAATTACCTAAGGTTGTTCCGTAACCACGTTCAAGTGGTTCCACGATGAACTTCCCATAATGGTTGCTTTCATCAATTTTGTGAATGTTTGGCTTTTCAAATTCGATCATTTGTTAGTTTACCCCTTTCAAAACTCGTCTACATTTAATCAATGACGTCCCATCACTCCAAATAAGTGATGTCATCAATTAAACACGACGACGCTTTGGAGGACGAGACCCGTTATGTGGCACTGGTGTAACGTCACGGATTGAGCTAACTTCAAGACCAGTTGCTTGCAAAGCCCGGATAGCGGCTTCACGACCTGAACCAGGTCCCTTAACAGCAACTTCAACGGTCTTCATACCGTGATCCATTGCGCCCTTAGTGGCTGCTTCAGCTGCCATTTGTGCGGCGAATGGTGTTGACTTACGACTACCACGGAAACCAAGTGAACCAGCTGATGACCAAGCAACAGCATTCCCTTGTACGTCGGTAATCATAACCAACGTGTTGTTAAATGTTGAGTGGATGTGTGCTACACCAGACTCAATGTTCTTTTTAACACGACGCTTACGCGATGTTTTTCTACCTGCCATGAGAATGTTAACCTCCTTTATTTATGATTTACTTCTTCTTGCCAGCAATTGCTTTAGCTGGGCCTTTACGAGTCCGAGCGTTGTTCTTAGTGTGTTGTCCACGCACTGGCAAACCACGACGGTGACGCATGCCTCGGTATGAACCAATTTCTTGTAAGTTCTTGATGTTTAAGCTAACTTCACGGCGAAGATCCCCTTCAACCTTGTAGTTATCAACAATCGCGCGGATCTTGTCTTCATCATCTGGAGTCAAGTCCCGTACACGAACGTCTTCACTAACACCAGCTTCAGCCAAAATCTTTTGTGCTGAAGTATTACCGATTCCGAAAATGTAAGTTAAACCGATCACGATCCGTTTGTCCCGTGGAAGGTCAATTCCTGCAATACGAGCCATAACAATTACCTCCTTTTAATTGAATTATTTACCTTGACGTTGCTTGTGCTTAGGGTTTGCTGAGCAAATTACCATAACACGACCGTTACGTTTGATGACACGGCAGTGTTCGCACATAGGCTTTACTGATGGTCTTACTTTCATGATGTTTCCTCCAAAAATTATGAGGCCTCGGTTACTTGAAACGGTAAGTGATCCGGCCCTTGGTTAAGTCATACGGTGACATTTCAACCGTGACTTTATCACCAGGCAGAATTCGAATGTAATGCATCCGAATCTTTCCAGACACGTGCGCCAAAATTTCGTGGCCGTTTTCAAGTTCTACCTTAAACATTGCGTTAGGCAACGTTTCCTTAACAGTACCTTCGATTTCAATTACGTCGCTAGCCAAACAGGGTTTCCTCCCTTACTTCAATATTTTAGTCTCTCACTAATCCGGTGGCGTCTCATCGACGGAAAAACGGCGAAAACAGCCGTTTCCACCCCTTTTTTGCACAATCACTGCGCAAACCATACCAAGAGAGTTTATCACATTCCGTTTGGGACTGCAAACCCCAGGGCTGGCTAGTTATCAACTGATTGTAATACGTCCGCTACGTCTTTGAAAACGTCGTCGATGTCCCGATCACCATCAATGGTGTGCAGAACATCTTGCTTCTTATAGTAATCAACCAGTGGCGTGTTCATCTTAATGTTCACAGCCAAACGATTCTTAACCGTTTCCGGCTTGTCATCGTCACGTTGGTAAAAGTCGTGTGATCCGCAAACATCACAAGTCCCTTCAACCTTCGTCGGATTACTTAACCGGTTGTAGGTTGTCCCACAAACCCGGCAAATGAACCGAGATGAGAGTCGATCTACCAAGACGGCAGGTTCGACGTCGATATTGATCACGGCATCCAGGTGACGATCAGAGTCAGCTAGCATTTGATCCAAGGCCGCAGCCTGATCAAGGTTCCGTGGAAAACCATCCAACATAAACCCGTTTGCTAAGACGTCTGGTTGACTTAACCGATCGCGAACGATGCCGTTAGTGACTTCGTCCGGAACCAGTTCACCTTTATCAATGTAAGCTTTGGCAGCCAAACCCATTTCGGTTTCGTTTGCCATTGCTTCACGAAAAATATCCCCCGTCGAAATGTGCGGTACTTGATACTTTTCGTCGATCTTTTGTGCTTGCGTACCTTTACCGGCACCAGGCAAGCCCATCAGAATCAAGTTGAAAGCCATGATTAATCCTCCTGTTTCTCTTCTCGTTGATGCTCATTTAGTTCATCATCACGGATGAACCCAACATACTGCCGTTTCATCATCAGGCCATCCAGTTGACGAATAATGTCAATGGCAACCCCAACAACGATTAACAGAGATGTTCCTCCAAGACCAACAGATTCATTCAGGCCCCAAATATCACTGGCCAGTAATGGAATCAAGGCAACTAAACCAAGGAACAATGAACCCACAGTACTCAAGCGCATCAACAGGTGTGACACGAATTCTTGAGTATCATGACCTGGCCAAACACTCGGAATGTAACTCCCCTGTTTTTGTAAATTCTCTGACAATTTTTCAGGGTTAACCTGAACAAAGGCATAGAAGAACGTGAACAGAACAATCAAAACCGTGTACAGGATGGCCCCCTGTGTGGTTTGCATGCTGAAAATCTTCGACATAACCTGGTACCAGGTATCCTCACCATGATTCTTTTGGAAAGCCATCAGAATCGTTTGTGGTGTGGAAATTAATGAACTGGCAAAGATTACGGGAATCACACCAGCAACGTTCACCTTTAATGGTAGATAACTACCAGAACCTGATGAAGTTGCCCGGCGCGTGTATTGAATTGGAATCCGTCGCTCTGCTTGCTGAACCCAGGTCACAAAGATAACGATGATAATA
The DNA here is from genome assembly GCF_045862745.1 of Furfurilactobacillus entadae. Taxonomy (NCBI): domain Bacteria; kingdom Bacillati; phylum Bacillota; class Bacilli; order Lactobacillales; family Lactobacillaceae; genus Furfurilactobacillus; species Furfurilactobacillus entadae. Next base: position 68,719 of record NZ_BQXN01000005.1, read on the forward strand.
ACTAACACAGCAATTGCTAACATAAAGAGTGCACCCTTCCAGGCCTCACCTTTAGAAGCAGAACTGATGTTTTCCTGCCAGAGTTGTTGAATCCCCGTAGGCATTCGCGCAATGATTCCGGCAAAAATCAACATTGACACCCCGTTACCTAAACCACGCTGTGTGATCATGTCCCCCAACCAAGTGGCGAACATGGTTCCGGCTGTCAATAGAATCCCAATCATGATGAACGTTTTCGCGTTCGGTGTCTTAACTAGGTGCATAGAGCTTAACGCATTAAAACCTGCCGTGATCCCGATCGACTGAACGAACGCCAACACGATGGTTAAGTACCGTGTTGCTTGGTTCAGCTTACGCCGACCAACATCACCTTGCTTACTCCATTCCACAAAACGCGGTACAATATCCATTTGGAGTAATTGCACCACGATTTGGGCTGTCACGAACGGGGAAACCCCCATCGCGAACAAGGAATAGTTTGTTAAACCGCCACCAGAAAAGATGTTCAAGACATTAACAAGCCCGGAGCTAGCAACTGACTGTAAGGCACCTGCGTCGACTCCGGGAACTGTAATGTAACAACCTAATCGGTAGACGATTAAGACGAACAAGGTGAAGAAGATCTTATTTCGGATTTCACGCGTTTTAAAAGCATTTGAAATCGTCGAGATCAACTAGATCACCTCAGTCTTACCGCCGGCTGCTTCAATTGCAGCAACTGCTGCGTTTGAGAATTTATTTGCATGAACAGTCAACTTCTTAGTAACTTCACCGTTACCAAGAACCTTGATACCGTTCTTGTCGTTCTTCACCAAACCTGCTTCAATTAAGGCAACTGCTGTTACGTCAGCACCGTCATCGAACTTGTTCAGAGAAGCCAAGTTAACAATTGCGTATTCTTTACGGTTAATGTTAGTAAAACCGCGCTTTGGAATACGACGGTACAGAGGCATTTGGCCCCCTTCAAAACCGACACGTGTCTTACTACGAGCCTTTTGACCCTTTTGACCACGACCGGAAGTCTTACCGTTTCCGGCAGACGTACCGCGACCACGACGCATGCGAGCTTTACGTGAACCTTCACTTGGTTGTAATTCGTTCAACTTCATTTGGTTGGCACCTCCTTACACAAGAAATTGTGTTACTTAACTTCTTCAACTGTTACTAAGTGCGCGATCTTCATGATTGCGCCGCGAGTTGCTTCGTTGTTAGGACGAACAACAGAACTGTTGATCCGACCTAAGCCCAAGCTGTACGCAACGTTGCGAACCTTTGGCTTCTGGTGAACGGCACTTTTCACTAAAGTAATCTTTACTTGATTAGCCATGAGTTTCGTCCTCCTATTCAGCTAAGTGTTCTACTGAAACGCCACGTAATGCAGCAACATCTTCAGCACGCTTCAAGTCCTTAAGTCCTTCAAAGGTGGCACGCACAACGTTGATTGGTGTGCTTTCACCAAGAGACTTACTAGTAACGTCAGCGATTCCGGCGAGTTCCATGACAGCACGAACAGCACCACCAGCAGCAACCCCAGAACCTTCAACGGCTGGCTTCAGCATAACCTTTGAGCCTGAGTAGATTCCCAAAACTTCATGAGGTAATGTTGAACCAACAGTAGGAACTTTGATTAAGTTCTTGTGCGCAGCTTCAACAGCCTTACGGATAGCTTCTGGAACTTCTTGAGCTTTACCAGTACCAAAACCAACGTGACCATTGTGGTCACCAACAACAACTAAGGCAGCGAAACGAAGACGACGTCCACCCTTAACAACCTTAGTGATCCGGTTGATTGAAACGACGTTATCTTCTAAATCTAACTTACTTGGGTCGATAAAAGCCATTTGGTTATTCCTCCTTCTCTAGAATTTAAGTCCGTTTTCACGAGCGGCTTCAGCCAAAGCTTCCACACGTCCATGATATAAGTACCCGCCACGATCGAAGATAACATCAGTAATCTTCTTTTCAGCAGCGCGTTTGGCAACCATTTCACCAACGGAAGCAGCTTTTTCCGTCTTCGTGGTTCCCTTAACATCTTTATCTAATGTTGAGGCACTTGCCAACGTCACACCCGCTACGTCATCAATTACTTGAGCGTAGATGTTTGAATTAGAACGGTAAACGTTCAAGCGTGGGCGTTGCGCAGTACCAGAAATCTTGCCACGAACGCGTGCATGACGACGTTGACGTGTTTTATTCTTATCTGGTTTAGAAATCACAACAATTCACCTCATATTTTATTTGCGGTGTTAACCACCGCAACCAGTAGCAGAAGTCAACCGGTGTAGTCAAAAGACTACTTACCAGTTTTACCTTCCTTACGACGTACGTATTCGCCTTCATAGCGAATCCCTTTGCCCTTGTAAGGCTCTGGTGGACGGATACCACGGATTTCCGCAGCGTAGTCACCAACTTGTTGCTTTGAGATCCCTGATAAAACAACAGTTGCGTTGTCAGGAACTTCAACAGTAACGCCTTCACGGCCGTCGAATTCAACAGGGTTTGAGTAACCAACACTCATGATCAGCTTAGTGCCCTGCATTTGTGCACGGTACCCAACCCCGATTAACTTAAGCGTCTTCTTGAAACCGTCAGTAACACCTTCAACCATGTTGGCGAAGTTAGCACGAGTAGTTCCGTGAATAGCCTTTGTCTTGTTGTTGTCGTTGACACGAGTAAATGAAACTTCTGTGCCATCAACGCTCATAGTGATCAAGTCAGAGAACGTCCGGGTTAATTCACCCTTAGGGCCCTTGACCGTCACATCGTTTCCGTTTTGTGAAACTTCAACCCCTGCGGGAAGAGTCACAATCTTAAAACCAATACGACTCACGATTTACACCTCCGATCGAATTAAAATGATTACCAAACGTAAGCGAGCACTTCGCCGCCGACGTCTTTTTGACGTGCATCTTTATCGGTGATCACACCTTCAGACGTGGAGATGATTGCAATCCCCAAACCGTTCAGAACCTTAGGAACTGAATCAGCCTTCACGTATGAACGTAAACCAGGCTTTGAAATCCGCTTCAAGCCGGAGATGACGCGTTCGCCATCTTTACCGTACTTCAAGAATACGCGGATAATGCCTTGCTTGTCGTCGTCAATGTATTCAACATCGCGAATGAAACCTTCGTTTTTCAAGATTTCTGCCATGTCGCGTTTAATCTTTGATGCAGGCACTTCAACTGAATCGTGGCGAACCATGTTCGCGTTACGAATCCGAGTTAAGAAGTCTGCAATCGGGTCAGTCATAGACATCGATATTTGCCTCCTTTTAGTATCGAGATAAAAATAATGAAACGACTTGAAAGGAATCCAAATCGAATTTCCTCAGTAAAGACCGAAGCCTACCAACTTGCCTTCTTCATGCCAGGGATTTGACCCTTGTGGGCTAAATCCCGCATGCAAAGACGGCAAAGGTGGAATTTACGGTAAACTGAGTGCGGACGTCCACAACGTTCACAACGCGTGTAAGCTTGCGTCGAGAACTTAGCTGGGCGTTGGCTTTTAACAACCATAGATTTCTTAGCCATGTTTGTGGAACCTCCTATTACTTAGTAAATGGCATCCCGATTTGAGCTAAAAGCTCACGGGATTCTTCATCAGTGTTGGCAGTGGTTACGATAACGATATCTAAACCACGAACCCGCTTAACGTTGTCGTAATTGATTTCAGGGAAGATCAGTTGTTCACGAACACCCAATGTGTAGTTTCCGCGACCGTCAAATGAACGGTTAGAAACACCATGGAAGTCACGAACACGTGGTAATGACACATTGATCAACTTGTCTAAAAAGTCATACATCCGTTCACCGCGCAAGGTAACCTTGGCACCAATGGACATGCCTTCACGAAGACGGAAGCCGGCAATTGACTTCTTGGCCTTAGTGATCAGTGGCTTTTGACCAGCGATCAAACCAAGTTCTTCAACAGCTTCGTCTAAGTTCTTTGAGTTAGTGGTTGCATCACCAACCCCCATGTTCAACACGATCTTGTCGATGTGTGGGGCTTGCATGCTTGAACTGTAGTTGAATTTTTCAATCAAGGAAGGTTTAATTTCCTTTTCGTATCGTTCTTTCAAACGGTTAGTCATTCTAAGATAGTCCTCCTTTCCCTAATAATTAAGCGATCGTCTTGCCAGATTTCTTGGCAACGCGAACTTTTTTCCCGTCTTCAACTTTGAAGCCAACACGAGTTGGTTCCTTAGTTGATGGGTCGATTAACATCACGTTAGAAACGTGGATTGGTGCTTCAACATCAACGACGCCACCTTGTGGGAATTCGTTGTTTGGCTTCTGGTGCTTCTTCACCATGTTGATGCCTTCCACGACAACGCGGTCTGACTTAGCTAAGGTTTGCTTGATCGTGCCTTCCTTACCCTTGTCCTTACCGGCGATAACGCGAACTTGGTCTCCAGTCTTTAAGAACATTCTGCTGTGCACCTCCTGTTCAATATATGCATTCAGCTTGATTAATTGATTACAGTACTTCAGGTGCTAATGAAACGATCCGCATGTAGTTACCTTCACGCAGTTCACGAGCAACTGGTCCAAAGATACGCGTGCCACGAGGGCTCTTGTCATCAGAAATGATAACAGCTGCGTTGTCATCAAACTTAATGTATGAACCATCAGTACGGTGCATACCTGATACAGTCCGGACAATAACGGCCTTAACAACGTCACCCTTTTTTACAACGCCACCTGGTGTTGCTTGTTTAACAGTAGCAACGATGATGTCACCGATGTTGGCTGACTTACGAGTTGAGCCACCTAAGATCTTGATAGTTAAGATTTCACGGGCACCTGAGTTATCAGCAACTTTTAAACGACTTTCTTGTTGAATCACGGTTATATCCTCCTTCCGCAACTAATTAGAATACGTAGAAATTAATTGGTCATTACAGGACAACAGCCTTTTCAACGACATTCAACAGGCGGAAGTGCTTAGTCTTAGATAAAGGCCGCGTTTCCATAATCCGTACGACATCGCCAGTCTTGGCTTCGTTGTTGTCATCTTGCGCAACAAATTTCTTGGTGTATTTAACCCGCTTACCATAAACAGGGTGGTTTTTGTAGGTATCAACGGCAACGATAATCGTTTGATCGTTTTTATCTGAAACCACGTGGCCTTGGTAAACCTTACGTGCGTTACGTTCAGTCATAGGTTAAGTTCTCCTTTCGTATAATAATTACTTGCTTTGGCTTAATTCTTGTTGACGGAGAGCCGTCTTCAACCGGGCAATGTTCTTACGAACTTGCTTCAACCGAGCTGTGTTTTCTAATTGGCCAGTTGCCAATTGGAAACGCAGGTTGAACAATTCGTCCTTGTAGCCCTTTTCTTTTTCAAGCATTTCAGCAGTGGTTAATTTGTTAACATCAGTCATTTTCATAATTATTCGCCACCTACTTCTTCACGTGTTACGATTTTCGTCTTAACGGGAAGTTTGTGACTAGCAAGACGCAATGCTTCGCGAGCGACTTCTTCAGAAACGCCACCGACTTCAAACATTACCTTGCCGCGCTTAACTGGGGATACCCAACCTTCTGGTGTCCCTTTCCCGTTACCCATACGAACACCGACACCTTTAGAGGTGTAGGACTTATGAGGGAAAATCTTGATCCAAACTTTACCACCACGCTTCATGTAACGGTTCATCGCAATACGAGCCGCTTCAATCTGGCGGTTAGAAATCCATGATGAAGTTGTAGCTTGTAAACCAAATTCGCCGAAAGCGACTGACTTACCACCCTTGGCTTCACCACGCATGTGACCGCGGAATTCCCGACGGTGCTTTACACGTTTAGGTACCAGCATGTTTATTTCCCTCCTCGTTGAGTATTTGCTGACTTCTTGGCGGGAAGAACTTCACCACGGTAGATCCAGGTTTTAACACCCAGCATTCCGTAGGTCGTCCGTGCTTCGTCCCAAGAATAGTCAATGTCTGCACGCAGAGTGTGCAATGGAACAGTTCCTTCTGAGTAACGTTCCTTACGGGCGATATCAGCACCGTTTAAACGGCCAGATACCATTGCTTTGATTCCGTGTGCACCAGAACGCATTGAGCGTTGGATAGCACCACGCATAGCGCGACGGAAAGCAACACGTTGCTCTAATTGCTTGGCAATTGAATCCCCTACTAAGTGAGCATCCAAGTCAGGCTTCTTGATTTCAATAATGTTAATGTGTACTTGCTTGCCAGTTAAGTTGTTCAGTTCCTTCCGGAGCTTTTCAACTTCTGACCCACCCTTACCGATGACCATCCCAGGCTTAGCAGTGTGAATTGATAATACCACACGGCCAGCAGCCCGTTCGATTTCAACGGTTGAAACAGATGCGTCGGCAAGTCTTTGATCGATAAACTTACGGATCTTCACGTCTTCGATTAACCAAGTTGAGTAATCTTTATCAGCATACCACTTGGCTTCCCAGTCGCGGATAACACCGACACGGAATCCGTTTGGATTTACTTTTTGACCCACGCTCGTTTCCTCCTACTTTTCAGATACGACTACTGTAATGTGGCTAGTCCGCTTGTTGATTGGTGATGCGGAACCCTTAGCCCGAGGACGGAACCGCTTAAGGGTTGGTCCTTCATTTGCGAACGCTTCAGAAACGACCAGATCAGCGCGATCTAAGTCGAAGTTGTTTTCAGCGTTGGCTACAGCGGACTTCAATACTTTTTCTACGTCTTCGGCAGCGCCGCGTGGCGTGAATTTTAAAATGGCAAATGCTTCGTTAACGCTCTTGCCGCGAATAAGGTCAACAACTAGGCGAACCTTACGAGCAGCGACGCGAACAGTCTTTGCAGTTGCTTTTGCAGATGTAACTTGTTCAGCCATTGTTCAGTCCTCCTAATTATTTACCAGTTACTTTGTCAGAACCGGCGTGTCCGCGGAATGTCCGCGTTGGAACGAATTCGCCGAGCTTATGACCAACCATGTCATCAGAAATGAAAACTGGGACATGCTTCCGTCCGTCATAAACAGCGATTGTGTATCCGATGAAGCTTGGGAAAATCGTTGAGCGACGTGACCAAGTCTTGATCACTGTCTTCTTTTCAGAATCCGCTTGAGCAGCGATTTTCTTCAACAGATGTTCATCGGCGAAAGGTCCTTTTTTAAGACTACGACCCATCGTGTGGCCTCCTCTCATGTTAGCGATTAGCTAACGCGTTCAAGTATTTTACAACTAAATGTCGTATGTGTATCGAATAAGAAAGATTACTTCTTCCGACGGTCACGCACAATAAGCTTGTTTGAACGAGCACTGTGGTTCCGCGTCTTCTTACCAGCAGTCTTCTTACCCCATGGTGACATTGGCGATGGACGACCAACTGGGGCCTTCCCTTCACCACCACCATGTGGGTGATCGTTAGGGTTCATTACAGAACCACGAACGTGAGGACGTTGGCCAGAGTAACGTTTCCGACCGGCTTTACCTAAGTTGATCAGTTCGTGTTGTTCGTTACCAACTGCACCAACCGTTGCACGGCCTGCAGCCAGAACCATCCGAACTTCACCAGAAGCCAAACGAACTAAGGCGTACTTGCCTTCCTTACCCAACAATTGTGCTGAAGCACCAGCAGAACGGGCGATTTGACCACCCTTACCAGGCTTTAATTCAATGTTATGGATAACAGTCCCAACTGGGATGTTAGTCAATGGCAATGCATTACCAACCTTGATATCTGCATCTGGACCTGATTCAACAACAGTGCCAACTTCCAGACCCTTAGGTGCTAAGATGTATGACTTTGTTCCATCCTCGTAAACCAATAATGCAATGTTAGCAGTCCGGTTTGGATCGTATTCGATTGCCTTAACCGTTGCCTTGTAAGCGTCTTTAATCCGCTTAAAGTCGATAATCCGGTAAGCGCGCTTAGTACCACCACCACGGTGACGCACTGTCATGCGACCTTGGTTGTTACGGCCTGCCCGGTGACTTTGTGATTCCAATAAGGACTTTTCTGGAGTCGTCTTAGTGATTTCACTAAAGTCGGAACCGGTCATGTTACGGCGACCGTTAGTGGTTGGTTTATAACTCTTGATACCCACTATGCTTTCCTCCTAAAATTGTCGTGCCGTGACTGGTTGTCCCTTGTGAGGAGCCATAACATCATCGGCGCATAGATCGAAGAAGACTATTCTTCGTTAAATAACTTGATTTCCTTTGAGTCTGAACTCAAAGTAACAATTGCCTTACGACGTTTCTTTGTGTAACCACTGAAACGTCCTTGGCGCTTAAGGTGGCCCTTAACGTTCATAACGTTAACTTTGACAACCTTAACATCGAAGATTTCTTCGATGGCGCTCTTGATCTGGGTCTTGGTAGCGCGAGTATCAACATCAAACGTGTAACGCTTCATGTCCATGTCGGCCATTGATGACTCAGTAACAACGGGGCGCAAAATCACATCACGTGCTTCCATTATGCGAGCACCTCCTCTACCTGAGAAAGAGCAGATTGGGTAATCACCATCTTGTCGTTGTTAACAACATCTAAAACGTTAACGCCCTTAGCAGTCAATACAGTGACATTAGCTAAGTTACGTGCAGACAGAGCTGCGTTTTCGTTGTCATCTTCAACCACAACAAGGGTCTTTTCAGCAACTTTCAGGTTGTTTAAAACCGTGGCAAATTCAGAAGTCTTTGGTGTCTTGAAGTCCAAGACATCAACAACAACTAAGGCTTTGTCCAAAACCTTTTGTGATAATACTGACTTCATAGCTAATTGGCGAACCTTTTGAGGCAGCTTGTAAGCATATGAACGTGGGGTTGGTCCGAAGACGATCCCACCGCCACGCCATTGTGGTGAACGGATTGACCCTTGACGAGCCCGACCGGTACCCTTTTGGCGCCATGGCTTTCTACCACCACCAGAAACGGCACTCCGGTTTTTAACGGCGTGAGTTCCTTGACGTAATGAAGCGCGTTGCATCAATACGGCATCGGTGATGACATTGTTGTTTGGTTCGATTCCGAAAACGGCATCGTTTAATTCAACCGTTCCGGCACTCTTACCATCTTGCTTGAATAAATCAACGCTGGTAGTCATAACTGTTTGTCCTCCCTTCCCTTAAACTATTTTTCGCTATGGCGGTTGTTCTTCTTCAAACCGGCCTTAACAGAATTCTTGATTGTTACGAATGACTTGTTGGCACCAGGAACGTTACCCTTGATCAACAGAACGTTGTTTTCCAAGTCAACGCGAACAACTTTCAGGTTTTGCATGGTTACTTTGTTGTTACCCATGCGGCCTGGCAGCAATTTGCCCTTGAAAACACGGTTGATAACGGCACCCAATGAACCTGGGCGACGGTGGTAACGAGAACCATGCGCCATAGGCCCACGGCTTTGACCATCCTTATGGATGTTACCTTGATACCCATGACCCTTTGTGATTCCCGTGACGTCGACTGCTTCGCCTTCTGCGAAGACGTCTGCTTTAAGCTCGTCACCGACTTTAATGTCTCCAAGCTCAACATCGCGAATTTCACGAACGAAGCGCTTAGGAGCCGTTTTTGCTGCTGCTACATGACCTTGTTCGGGCTTGTTAGACAGTGCTTCACGTTTGTCGCCGAAACCTAACTGGATTGCGTTGTAACTGTCATTTTCAACAGTCTTAACTTGCAACACTACGTTAGGTGTAACGTCGATAACAGTAACGGGAACTAATTCACCGTTTTCCGTGAAGACCTGCGTCATCCCGACCTTTTTCCCTAAGATTCCTTTAGTGGTCATGAATACACCTCCGATATAATGTAATTTTTGTAGTTTAGCGACGATCGCTCGTCGTGGAACAAGATGAAACCAAGAATTAAAGCTTGATTTCGATATCAACACCACTTGGCAATTCAAGCTTAGTCAATGAATCAACTGTTTTAGCAGTTGGGTTCACGATGTCGATTAAACGCTTATGAGTCCGAATTTCGAACTGTTCACGTGACTTCTTAAACTTATGTGGTGAACGTAACACAGTGAAAAGTGTGCGTTCAGTAGGCAATGGAATTGGTCCTGCGATTTCAGCACCAGTTCGTTTTGCCGTTTCCACGATCTTGTCAGCTGACTGATCAAGGATCCGGTGTTCATAAGCCTTTAAGCGAATCCGAATTTTCTTACTTGCCATAATTGTTCCCTCCTAACGTCTATTTTTATTAAATAGGCTAACTCCGTAAAAGTTACCGACGCACCCCCGTGGCAAAGCGGCCGGGTGTGTCGCAATCTTTTACATCAACGCTCGCTTGTTGCCAGGCGTTTCAGGGGTGTTTAACCCCTTCTCTCGCACAAGCACTTAATTACTATACCAGCTGAAACCTTTAATGACAAGGATTTATTTACTTTTCCCGCATTGAAACATATCTGTAACTTTTTGACATTCGGCTAATTTTTTCAATAAAAGTTTTTCGAAGTTTTTTTCTCTCATTGCCGATATAATGAAAGCACATCAACCCAAGGAGGTTTTGCTCATGCGTGCGTTACTCATCATTGATTACACCAACGATTTTGTTGCAACAGACGGGGCCTTAACGACTGGTTCTGCTGGCCAGGCCCTCGAGCACCCCATCATTGACCTTGCAAATTCTTTTTTAGATCATGGTGATGCCGTGATTTTACCAACGGATCTTCACCAAGCAAACGATCCGTATCATCCAGAAACCGCGCTCTATCCACCTCACAACCTTGCCAAGACCCGGGGCCGAGAACTTTACGGCCGGCTTGCTGACTGGTATGCGACCCATCAAAACGATTCACACGTTCACTTTATGGATAAGAATCGGTACAGTGCTTTTGCGAACACCGGATTAGATAGTTACCTTCGTCAACGACAGATCACAGATCTTCATCTAGCCGGCGTTTGCACCGACATCTGTGTCCTGCATACCGCCGTTGATGCCTATGACCTTGATTACGACCTAACCGTTCATCGGACTGCCGTTGCATCGTTTGATCCTACCGGGCACGCCTGGGCACTGAACCACTTTGAACACGCCATGGGTGCGACGATTGTTGACTAGTTTCTTCTATAATATAGGGTTCCTTTACGGTTAACTCGCCAAGCATTGATTAGTGGTACCATGAGGTTAGGTTCGTTACTAGTTACTTAATCTAATTTTGGAGGTTACGTTCATGTCACTATCTGAATTTAGCACCTGTACGACCATTCTGGTTGGAAAAAACGCCAGCTATGACGGTTCGACCTTAATTGCGCGTAATGAGGACGCCGGTACGGCTGTCGATCCCAAAAAGTTTATTGTTGTCAAACCGGATGATCAGCCCCGCGATTACCACGCCAAGCTGAGCAAACTCACACTGACACTTCCTGACGATCCCCTTCGCTACACCGCCATTCCTAACGCGGTGCCTGATAGTGGGATCTGGGGTGAAGCCGGGATCAACAGTGAAAACATTGCCATGAGTGCTACCGAAACCATTACGACTAATGAGCGTGTGCTCGGCGCTGATCCACTTGTCGCTGATGGTTTGGGTGAAGAAGACCTTTTGACCATCACCCTCCCCTACATTCACTCTGCTCGTGAAGGGGTAACACGGGTCGGCCAGTTACTAAAGGACCACGGGACCTACGAGACAAACGGCATTATCTTTTCAGATCTTAACGAGATTTGGTACATGGAAACGGCTGGCGGCCATCACTGGGTTGCGCAACGTGTGCCCGATGATGCTTACGTCGTTGCCCCTAACCAAACTGGAATTCAGGAAGTCAACTTTGCCGACACAAGTAACTTTATGTTTGCCGACGATCTTGAAACGTTTGCTGAAGAAAACCACCTCAACCTTGGTGATCACTTTAACTTCCGCGAAATCTTTGGTTCCCACTCACAGTTAGACCATCACTATAACACGCCGCGGGCTTGGTACGCACAACGTTACTTCAGTCCTGACAGTGTCACCGATAAAACACCAATGAGTGACGACCTCCCGTTTATTTGCCGGGCCGATCGTAAAATCACCATTGAGGACATCAAGTTTGTTTTGAGTTCACATTACCAAGACACACCGTACGATCCGTTTGCTGTGGGTGCCACAAAGGAAACGGCCCCGTTCCGGCCAATCGGCATTAACCGGACCCAAGAACTTTGCGTGCTTCAATTGCGGCCAAACGTTCCAGCTGAACGCTCTGCCATTCAGTGGGTTGCCATGGCTGCCAATCCGTTCAATACGTTGGTGCCATTCTTTACTAACGTCACAGATACCCCGGCAAGCTACCGTGACACCACCGCCGTGCTCGACAGTAACAACGCCTACTGGGCTAACCGGTTGATTTCATTAATTACTGCGGACCATTTCCAAGCTTTAATCAGTGATGTCGAAAGTTACCAAGAAAAGACGTTGGGGTATGGTCACCACCGCGTTAACGAAATTGACGCTGTCATGGCCAATCAGAGCGGAACTACCTTGACCACTGCACTAACAGCTGCTAACCAAGAAACAGCCGATCACATCATGGCTGAAACTGCTAAGCTCCTGGCCACCCTTGTAGGTAAGGGCGGTAACTTGGTGCCTGGTGCTTTCACCCGGGATAATTACTAAGTAGCTCTAAATTTGAGCAACAAAAAACGTGTTGAGAAAATTTCTCAACACGTTTTTATATCGTCGACTAATTAAAATTAGTCTTCGTGGTGGTTACCACCATTTTTCTTAACGATTTCTTCCTGCACAGCCTTAGGAACGGCAGCGTAGTGGTCGAATGTCATTGTGAAAGTGCCACGACCTTGCGTTGATGAACGCAGTGTCGTTGCGTAGCCAAACATTTCTGACAATGGTACGAATGAGTGAACTTCTTGTGAGTTCCCACGTTCTTCCATCCCATCGATTGTTCCACGACGAGCGGTTACGTGACCCATAACATCCCCAAGGTTGTCTTCAGGTGCGACAATGTCGACCTTCATGATTGGTTCAAGGATAACTGGGGCAGCCTTCTTAGCAGCTTCACGTAATGCCAATGAAGCGGCAATCTTAAATGCAGATTCTGATGAATCGACATCATGGTAACTACCATCGTAAAGCTTGGCCTTTACGTCAACAACTGGGTAACCGGCAAGCATCCCGTTAGCCATGGCTTCTTTCAAACCTTGGTCAACTGAAGGGATGTATTCACGAGGAACAACCCCACCGACAATGGCATCTTCGAATTCGTAACCCCCACCCATTTCGTTAGGTGTGAATTCGATCCAAACATCCCCATATTGACCTTTACCACCGGACTGACGGATAAACCGACCTTCAACTTGAACGCTCTTCGTGATCGTTTCACGGTACGCAACTTGAGGTGCACCAACAGTGGCGTCAACCTTAAATTCACGACGCATCCGGTCAACGATGATGTCCAAGTGAAGTTCACCCATCCCAGAGATCAACGTTTCACCTGTTTCAGGGTTCGTTTCAGCACGGAATGAAGGGTCTTCTTCAGAAAGCTTTTGCAAGGCGTTGTTCATCTTGTCTTGGTCAGCCTTCGTCTTAGGTTCAACGGCAACTTGGATAACTGGGTCAGGGAAGACCATTGATTCAAGGTGCAGTGGGTGGTCAACGGCAGTCAAGGAGTCCCCTGTTGTGGTGTTCTTCAAACCGATAACGGCAGCGATATCACCAGAGAAGACTTCAGGAATTTCGTTTTGTTGGTTAGAGTGCATTTGTAACAAACGACCAGCACGTTCACGCTTGTCCTTTGTTGCGTTCAGCACGTAAGAACCTGATTCCAACGTCCCCGTGTAAACACGGATAAACGTTAACCGACCAACGTAAGGGTCAGTGGCAACCTTAAATGCCAAGGCAGCGAAGTCCTTGTCATCACCGGCAACCAAATCTTCTTCTTCGTCAGTTTCAGGATCAATGGCCGTGTAAGGCTTAACATCGATTGGTGATGGTAAGTAGTCAACAACGGCATCCATCAACATCTGAACACCCTTGTTCTTGTAGGCAGAACCGGCAAGAACAGGGAAGAAGTTATTCGTCAACGTTGCGCGACGAATTCCAGCCTTCAGTTCATCCTTGCTGATTTCTTCACCGTTCAAGTACTTTTCCATCACAGCTTCATCGGCTTCAGCAACAGCTTCAACCAATGCGTCACGACGCTTTTGTGCTTCTTCAACGTACTGTTCTGGGATATCAACAGTGTCCCATTCAGTCCCTAAAGCATCTTCATCGTAAAGGTCGGCCTTCATTTCGATCAGGTCGATAACCCCTTCGAAGTCATCTTCGGCACCAATTGGCATTTGAACAGCGTGTGCGTTCGCATCCAAACGGTCGCCTAATGATTCAACAGAAAAGTCGAAGTTGGCACCCAACTTGTCCATCTTGTTAACGAAAACGATACGAGGAACGTCGTAAGTTGATGCTTGACGCCAAACAGTTTCTGTTTGAGGTTCAACACCAGCTTGGGCGTCAAGAACGGCAATGGCACCATCCAACACACGTAGAGAACGTTCAACTTCGATTGTGAAGTCCACGTGTCCTGGTGTATCGATGATGTTAATCCGGTTCTTGTTCCATTCAGCCGTTGTAGCGGCTGATGTAATGGTAATCCCACGTTCTTGTTCTTGGGCCATCCAGTCCATTTGTGAAGCACCATCATGGGTTTCACCAATTTTGTGGATCTTACCAGTATAGTAAAGAATCCGTTCAGTTAACGTTGTTTTACCGGCATCGATATGGGCCATGATCCCGATGTTACGTGTTTTTTCGAGTGGAAATTCACGTTTGTTAGCCATTGTTATCTCCTTTAAAAATTAATTCGCTTGTTTTGCCTAAATCCCAAAAATGACACCGCATTGCAAGATGGGTGTCAAGGGGTGCTCGGCCAGTTTAGTTTACCAACGGTAATGTGCGAAGGCACGGTTGGCTTCTGCCATCCGGTGCGTATCTTCACGCTTCTTAACAGAAGCACCAGTGTTGTTGGCAGCATCCATGATTTCACGTGCTAAACGTTCTGTCATGGTGTGTTCCCCACGTAAACGTGAGTATTGAACTAACCAACGTAAGCCTAATGTGCTCCGACGTTCTGGACGAACTTCGATTGGCACTTGGTAGTTAGAACCACCAACACGGCGGGCCTTAACTTCCATTACAGGCATGATGTTGTTCATTGCTTCTTCAAATACTTCTAACGGTTCGTTACCAGTTTGTTCTTTGATTTGATCAAAGGCACTGTATAAAATCGTTGAAGCAGTTCCCCGCTTACCGTCTAACATCAAGCGGTTGATTAAACGGGTAACCAGTTTTGAGTTATAAATTGGGTCTGGCAACACTTCACGTGCTGGAATATGTCCTTTACGAGCCATCGTTTATCTTCCTTTCTTGATTAAGCCTTAGGCTTCTTAGTACCGTACTTAGAACGGCTTTGTTTCCGGTCAGTAACACCGGCAGTATCCAGAGCACCACGGATAATGTGGTAACGAACCCCAGGTAAATCCTTAACACGGCCACCACGGATAAGAACAACACTATGTTCTTGCAGGTTATGACCGATACCAGGAATGTAAGCCGTAACTTCAATCAAGTTAGACAAACGAACACGGGCGTACTTCCGCAAAGCTGAGTTAGGCTTCTTTGGTGTCATGGTTCCGACACGAGTGGCAACCCCACGCTTTTGAGGAGCAGCGTTGTTAGTTTGTTCCTTCTTGTAGCTGTTATACCCGAAGTTTAATGCTGGGGCATCTGATTTTGACGTTTTAGATTTACGACCACTACGAACGAGTTGGTTAATCGTTGGCATCTAAAAGTCCTCCTTCCAATTTTTGGTTTAAGTTTAAGTCCACACATCCAGGCGGTTCTTTTTTTGGTATTAAAAAAAAGAAAACCCAAATCTGTTTTCCAGTATGATTGCTGTTTTAGCTCCAGCCGCCATGGATGGCAGACACTTTCACAAAAAAGCACCTTTAACAGAATATCATCCTCACCTACCGGCGTCAAGCGCTCCGGCGGAAAAAGCGGCGAAATAACAGCAAATTTGTTCATTAAAAACGACTTTATTACCGTATGTCGTTACTAACACCACCGGAACCCCTACGAAAGGGAGCATGACGCTTATGATATCAGCTTTTATCCCGCTTGTCACCTTTATTTACGGCACGATCTTTGCGTCTGGAATCGTTTGCACCACGCAGCGTTGCCTCACTAGCCGCCCCTTACTGGTCGCCCGTTCTTGCTGTGATCACTGCCATCATCCCCTAACTTGGTGGCAGTTGTGGCCCTGCATTGGGTGGCTTATTCAGCACGGACGGTGCCACTTTTGTCATCACCCTATCAGTGAACACTACCTACTCGTTGAAATTCTCGCTGGCAGCACACTTGCAATGACCGTCACTCGTCAGTCACTGCCGCAAACCATCCTAACCGCGTTTTTTTGCCTTGGTTTATTAGCGCTCAGTGTTCAAGACCACCACACCCAAGCTGTCAGTGCCAGCGGGCTGACTCAATTAGCTGGTCTATCAATGACACACTATCTCTGTGCCCAGCGCTCGTGGTGGCCCCTTATGCTTGTTATCCTTGGTTATTTACTTCTACAAGCATGTTGTCGGTATTGGCCTGTGATCGGTGCTGGCGACCTCGACCTTATGGTGATCCTTTGGCTGTGGTTCGACACAACGCGGACGTTAGTAATCATTTTTCTAGCCTGCTGGGTCTTTCTGCTATTCGCTTGGAGAACGGCTTCCAGGCAGCACCTACCATTCTTCCCGGCCCTCTGGATCGGTAGTTGTTTAACGTTAATGATTCTCCCCTAGCACCCATTTGGCAGGTAAGTGTAAACGGTTGCAAAAATGATTCAACGGCCGTACCATATTCATGTAGTTAAATATATTAATGGAGAGGCGGTGGTTTTGTGGTTGAGTCACAGTTAACGGCTGGCCAACAGCGGGCACTGGACGAGTTCATTGCCAACCTGGACCTCTTAAACACCTTGGCGGATTCAAACCGGCAACGGCTAATTATCCTGCTGGGGGCCCATTTAAAAAATGGGTTGACGGTGACAGAACTCACCGCACAGATGAACCTGTCACAACCCGCCGTGTCACACCATTTAAAGATCTTGCGTCAAGCTGGACTCGTTGAACCGACTCGCGATGGTCTTCACCACCGTTACCGGTTAACTGTCACTGCTGCGCTGGATCAAGTCGAACACCTTTTAACTACGATTCGAAACGGAAATCACGCGCCACAACAATCAAAGGAGTGAGTGAAGATATGGCACAACATGCTTATATGATTGGAACTGGGATCGGGAACCTTGCCGCAGGACTCTATTTAATTCGCGATGGTGGCTGGAATGGTGACCAAATCACCATGTACGGCCTTGAAACGCACGGTGCAAACGATGGTGCGCCAACCGCAGATTACACTAATGAATACAGTAACCAGGCCCTCGCTAACACCAAGGGGTACCTTGCTAAGGGTGGCCGGATGCTGAATGAAGAGACGTATGAAAATCTCTGGGATCTCATGCGGTTTGTCCCATCCTTAGACCATCCTGAAAAATCTGTCACTGAAGAAATCCTTGATTTTGATCATGCGCACCCAACCCACGACGTTGCCCGTTTAATGGACAAGGTTAACGGGATTCGTAATAAGGGCGACCAAAATGATTATTCACACATGCAGTTTAACAACCTCGACCGAGTCTTGCTCACCAAGTTGATGATGATGCCAGAAAGTAAGGAAGCTAAGCTAAATGATATCGGGATCGACGATTGGTTTGCTGACTCCCCACACTTCTTTACCACAAACTTCTGGTACATGTGGCAAACAACGTTCGCGTTCAAACGTCAAAGTTCAGCAATGGAACTCCGCCGGTATATGAACCGGATGATCCTTGAATTTAGCCGCATCAACACACTGGAGGGTGTCACGCGGACACCGTACAATCAGTACGAAAGCTTAATTCTACCAATGCGGAAATTCTTGAGTGATCATGGTGTTACGTTTGTTAATAATCGTAAAATCACCGCGTTAACCTTTAAGGACACACCGTTACGTGACGACATCATTGTGACTGGTTTTGATTACGAAGAAGTCGATAACGCCAACAAGCCTGGCCATCAAGATGTTGATGAACATGACTTTGTGTTTGATACAAATGGTTCCATCACGGACAGTTCTTCTTACGGGGACATGGATACGCCACTGGTTGAAAACCATGAATATGCGCCAAGTGCTCAACTCTGGAAGCAAGCTGCCGGTCACTTCTATGACCTGGGTCATCCAGATAAATTCTTCAATGATCGTCAACAAAGTGAATGGATGAGTTTCACCGTCACCAATGACAACCATGACCTTCTAAACGAAATTACCCGGATTACACAACAACAACCTGGTAACGCCCTCAACACCTGGGTCGATAGTACTGGGCTGATGTCCATCGTGGTGCATCACCAACCACACTTCCACGCCCAAAAGGAAAACGAAACGGTCTTCTGGGGCTACGTCATGTACCCACGGCGCCATGGTGATTATGTGGACAAGGAATACATCAAGATGACTGGTCGAGAGATCTTAACGGAAGTTCTTGGCCACCTAAACGAAGTGGACGATAGCCGTGATAGCATTGCTAATCGGACCGATGAATTAATGGCAACCACTGTCAATGTCATCCCTGTTTACATGCCTTACGCAAGCGCCCTCTTTAACCGGCGTGCAGTCGGTGACAGACCGTTAGTTGTTCCAAAGCACAGCCACAACCTGGCCTTTATCAGTCAGTTTGCGGAAATGCCGTTTGACATGGTCTTCACTGAACAGTATTCGTTCCGTTGTGCGCAGCTGGCTGTGTACACGTTCTTAGGAATTCCAGAAACCGAAATGACACCAATGCACCACTACGAAAAGAGCCCGAAGGTAATGGCGCGGGCAACAAAGACAATGTTTAGATAGAAAGAGCGAGCCAAACCACGGTTAGGCCTACTCAGGTAACATAAAAATGCACTTATGGACGGTTCATGTCCATAAGTGCATTTTTATGTTAGATGAGACAGAGGCCTGTGGTTTGGCTCGCGTTTTCGGCAGTTAGAACTAGCATTTGGACGGTTCCATGTCCATGAGTCCGACGTTTGTGTATTCGGTCGACAGAGCTTGCCCATTATTCACCCCACAAAAAAACGGGACTCAACCGTAATGGTCGAGTCCCGTTTTCGTTAACACATGAAGTCACATGTACCTCACTAATGGTCACCCATTAGTTTCTGGCGTCTTCTTCACGCATCTTCTTTTCTAAATCACTGATGGAGTAAACGCCTTCCGTTCCGGTCACTTCAGCTTCTTTAGGCTGAATCTTCCGGTAATCTGGCATCCCAGTCCCGGCAGGAATGATCTTCCCGATAATAACGTTTTCCTTCAACCCAACTAATGGGTCGTTCTTTCCACGAATTGCGGCGTCCGTTAAGACACGCGTTGTTTCTTGGAAGGAAGCGGCTGATAAGAAACTGTTTGTTTCCAGGGCAGCCTTGGTAATCCCAAGGATCACTGGCCGACTAGTGGCAGGAATCCCACCAGCAATCAGCGTCTTCGTGTTGGCATTCTTGAAGTCAGCAATATCCATCAACGTCCCTGGTAACATATCAGTGTCACCTGGGTCCATAACACGGAGCTTCCGCATCATTTGACGAACCATGATTTCAATATGCTTATCGGCGATCCCAACCCCTTGCATCCGGTAAACCCGTTGGACTTCACGGAGTAAGTAGTTTTCGGTCGATAACACATCACGAACCTTCAGTAATTCCTTAGGGTCAATGGCCCCTTCGTTTAAGGCTGAACCACGGTGGATAAAGTCACCTTCAGCAACCCGCATACGGGCCCGTAATGGTAACGTGTATGACCGTGTTTCGGCTTCACCCTTAACCGTAACTTCTTTCGTCCGTTCAGCTGGGTTTTCTTCGATTGAAACAATCGTCCCAGTAACTTCGGAAATTTCTGACTTACCCTTAGGGTTCCGCGCTTCAATAATTTCTTGAACACGAGGAAGCCCTTGAGTGATATCATCCCCGGCAACACCACCGGTATGGAAGTTACGCATTGTTAATTGCGTCCCTGGTTCACCGATTGATTGAGCGGCAACTGTCCCAACAGCTTCCCCAACTTCAACACGGTCACCAGTTGCCATGTTCCGTCCATAACAACGTTCACAAACCCCGTGCTGGGTGTTACAAGTGAAGGCTGAACGAATCACAACTTCCGTCACGCCGGCGTCAACAACTGCTTGCGCAGCGTCTTCATCCAGCATTTGGTTAGCATTAACAATGATTTCACCCGTTTCTGGGTGGTAGATTGTCTTCATTGCGTAACGACCGAGCATCCGTTCGTACAATGATTCAATCATTTCATTACCGTTCGTGATGGCGTGAATGGTCAGACCACGGTCTGTACCACAATCCTTTTCACGAATAATAACGTCTTGCGCAACGTCAACCAAACGACGAGTCAGGTACCCAGATTGGGCAGTCTTCAAGGCCGTATCGGTCATCCCTTTACGAGCACCATGGGTGGAAATAAACATTTCCAAGACAGAGAGCCCTTCACGGAAGTTTGAGACGATTGGCAGTTCCATCGTTTGACCATTAGGCGCAGCCATCAAACCACGCATTCCGGCAAGTTGCGTAAAGTTAGAAATGTTCCCACGGGCACCAGAATCACTCATCATGAAGATTGGGTTATTCCATTCCATTGAGTCAACCAGTTGCTCTTGGATGTCATCCTTGGCAGTGTTCCAAACGTCGATCACACGTTGGTAACGTTCGTCATCGGTAATCAACCCACGACGGAACTGCTTTGAAATCGTTGAAACTTGTTTACGTGCGTCAAGCACAATGTCATTCTTTGTCTTCAACGTTGAGATATCAGCAATCCCAACGGTCAGACCGGAGTTCGTGGATTCGTAGTACCCTAGGTCCTTCATCCGGTCCAACAGAAGTGACGTTGCTGTTACCTTGTAACGCTTGTAAACTTCGGCAATGATGTCGGCCAAGAAGCCCTTCTTAAACGGATCGTTCAGTGGTTGATTGCTCAACACAGCCTTCAAATCAGCGCCTGGTTCCAAGAAGAACCGGTCGTCCACACCATCCGTCAGGTTTGCTGACGTTGGTTCGTTCAAGTATGGGAATTCTTCTGGCAAGATGGCGTTAAAGATCATCTTCCCAACGGTCGTAATCAAGATGTGCTGACGTTCGTCATCAGTAAATGGCTTGTTCGTCATGGATGACGTTTGCACACCAATCCGGCTGTGCAAGTGCACGTAACCGTTTTGGTAGGCAACGCGGGCTTCGTTCAGATCCTTAAAGATCATCCCTTCACCTTCACGGCCAGCTTCTTCAGTTGTCAGGTAGTAGTTCCCGATAACCATATCTTGTGATGGTGTAACCACTGGACGACCATTGGCAGGTGCCAAGATGTGACCAGCAGCTAACATCAATAACCGTGCTTCAGCTTGCGCTTCGTCAGACAACGGTACGTGGATGGCCATTTGGTCACCATCAAAGTCGGCGTTGTAGGCTTCACACACCAGTGGGTGAACCCGCATGGCCTTCCCTGACACCAACACGGGTTCAAATGCTTGAATCCCAAGTCTGTGCAAGGTAGGGGCCCGGTTCAGTAACACTGGATGTTCCTTGATAACGTCTTCTAAGACATCGTAAACATCGTTATCTTGACGATCAATCTTCCGCCGCGCGTTCTTGATGTTTGAAGCGAGTTCACGCTTAACCAATTCTTTCATGATGAATGGCTTGAAGAGTTCCATGGCCATTGGCACAGGAAGTCCCATTTGGTTCATCTTCAGCGTTGGTCCAACATCGATAACGGAACGGCCGGAGTAGTCAACACGTTTCCCAAGTAAGTTTTGACGGAACCGTCCTTGCTTACCCTTCAACATGTGTGACAGTGACTTCAATGGCCGGTTACCAGGACCAGCGACAGGACGGCCACGACGACCGTTATCGATCAAGGCGTCAACGGCTTCTTGTAACATCCGCTTTTCGTTTTGAACGATAATTCCTGGTGCGTTTAAGTCCAATAACCGCTTCAACCGGTTGTTACGGTTGATAACCCGACGGTACAAATCATTCAGGTCAGAAGTGGCGAACCGGCCACCTTCCAACTGAACCATTGGCCGTAAGTCAGGCGGAATAACCGGAACAACATCCATAACCATCCAGTCAGGACGGTTACCGGATTGCAGGAAGGCTTCCAAAATGTCCAAACGACGAACGGCACGCGTCCGCTTTTGACCAGAAGCTTCCTTCAGTTCTTCCTTCAAAGTAACGGCTTCCTTGTCTAAGTCAACGGTCGCTAACAGCTTCCGAATGGCTTCGGCACCCATTTCAGCCTGGAATTCATTCCCGTATTGGGCTTTCTTTTCACGGTATTCACGTTCGGACAACAATTGCTTGCGTTCTAATGGTGTGTTCCCTGATTCCAAGACAACGTAAGAAGCGAAGTAGATCACTTCTTCCAAAGCCCGTGGGCTCATGTCAAGAACTAAGCCCATCCGGCTTGGGATTCCCTTGAAGTACCAGATGTGGGTTACTGGGGCAGCTAATTCGATATGGCCCATGCGTTCACGACGAACCTTAGAACGCGTAACTTCAACACCACAACGGTCACAAACAACACCCTTATAACGGATCCGTTTGTACTTACCACAGGCACATTCCCAGTCCTTCGTGGGTCCAAAAATCCGTTCATCGAACAGCCCGTCACGTTCAGGCTTTAATGTCCGGTAATTGATGGTCTCTGGCTTCTTAACTTCACCATATGACCAGCTGCGGATTTTATCGGGCGATGCAAGCCCAATCTGCATGCTTTCAAATTTGTTGACATCAATCAAAGGATTGACCTCCCTCTCATTTTCAATGGTGACAGATCACACTATTCGTTTGTTGTGTGTTCAGATTCTTCAACAGGTGCTGGTTGTTCCGTTGCGTTTGTCGCTGGGTGTTGATCATCCGTCTTTTCGTCAACGGGATGTTCAGCAGCGTACTTACTCAACGCATCAACGTTGACAACATCGTCTTCGTCTTCATCCATGTCACGCAGTTCGATCTCTTGTTTGTTGCTGTCCAGCACCGTCATGTCCAGACCCAAGGCTTGTAATTCCTTGACCAACACACGGAATGATTCTGGCACACCAGGCTTTGGAATTGGATCGCCCTTAACGATGGCTTCATAGGTCTTTACACGACCAACAACGTCATCTGACTTGTACGTTAAAATTTCTTGTAACGTGTAAGCGGCACCGTAAGCTTCCAAGGCCCAAACTTCCATTTCACCAAACCGTTGGCCCCCAAATTGCGCTTTCCCACCAAGTGGTTGTTGCGTAACTAATGAGTAAGGTCCGATTGAACGGGCGTGGATCTTGTCGTCGACCATGTGGGCCAACTTCAGGTAGTGCATCACACCAACGGCAATCCGGTTATCAAAGGCTTCACCAGTCCGCCCATCGTACAGAATGTACTTAGCGTCATCAGGCATTCCGGCTTCCTTAACGGCTGACCAGATATCCTCGTCTTGCGCACCATCAAAGACAGGCGTTGCAACATGAATACCTAACTTACGAGCAGCCATTCCCAAATGTAATTCAAGCACTTGCCCGATGTTCATCCGGGAAGGCACACCCATTGGTGACAGCATGATGTCGATTGGTGTTCCGTCTGGCATGTATGGCATGTCTTCTTCAGGGATCACGATTGAAACGGTCCCCTTGTTCCCATGACGACCAGACATCTTGTCACCGACCTGAATCTTACGTTTCTGGGCGATGTAGACCCGAACCATCATGTTAACACCAGGAGACAGTTCATCACCGTTTTCACGGGTAAAGATCTTAACATCCTGGATAATTCCGCCACCACCATGAGGAACACGGAGTGACGTATCACGAACTTCGCGTGCCTTTTCACCGAAGATGGCGTGTAACAGCCGTTCTTCAGCAGAGAGTTCAGTAACACCCTTTGGTGTAACCTTACCAACCAAGATGTCACCATCTTGAACTTCAGCACCGACCCGGATAATCCCCTGTTCGTCAAGATCCTTCAAGGAATCTTCACCAACGTTAGGAATTTCACGCGTCATTTCTTCAGGTCCGAGCTTTGTGTCACGTGCTTCTGATTCATATTCTTCAATATGGATCGACGTGTACACATCGTCCTTAACCAACCGTTCTGAAATGGCGATGGCATCTTCGAAGTTGTAACCATTCCACGTCATGAAGGCGATCAATGGGTTTTGCCCAAGGGCTAATTCCCCACCTTCCATGGAAGGACCATCAGCTAAGATTTCATCAGCATCAACTGAGTCACCCACACTAACAATTGGCCGTTGGTTGTAGTTCTTACCACCATTTGAACGGCGGAACTTCATCAATTTGTAAGTGTCGAGCGTGCTGTCTTCACGACGAACACGAATTTGCCGTGCGTCAACGAATTCAACCGTTCCGGCAGCCTTACTGATCAATGCAACTCCAGAGTCATGCGCAGCCTTGTATTCAATCCCAGTCCCAACGAGTGGTGCGTGGGGGTTCAACAATGGCACAGCTTGACGTTGCATGTTGGCACCCATCAGGGCACGGTTGGAGTCATCGTTTTCCAAGAAAGGAATACATGCTGTGGCAACCGCAACGACCTGCTTAGGCGAAACGTCCATGTAGTCGACGCTGTCTAATGATGTTTCAATATTTTCATCTTTTGAACGAGCCAACACTGTGTCGTCAACGAATGAACCGTCGTCGTTCAGTGGTGAGTTGGCTTGGGCAATAACAAAGTTATCTTCTTCATCGGCCGTTAAGTAGTCGATTCGGTCGGTAACCTTGTGTGTGTCCCATGAGACACGCCGGTATGGTGTTTCGATGAATCCGTAACGGTTAACCTTCGCGTAACTGGACAGTGAGTTGATCAACCCAATGTTCGGTCCTTCAGGTGTTTCGATAGGACACATCCGACCATAGTGGGTGTAGTGAACATCCCGGACTTCATAACCGGCACGGTCACGGGTCAAACCACCAGGTCCAAGAGCAGATAAACGCCGCTTATGCGTTAATTCACCCAGTGGGTTGGTTTGATCCATGAATTGTGACAGTTGGGAACTTCCGAAGAATTCCTTGATTGAAGCCACAACGGGACGAATGTTGATCAATTGTTGCGGTGTTACTGTGGCGGCATCCTGAATGGACATCCGTTCACGAACCACACGTTCCATCCGGGATAACCCGATCCGGAATTGGTTTTGTAACAGTTCACCCACGGAACGAATCCGCCGGTTACCCAAGTGATCGATATCATCCGTTGAGCCAATGCCTTCTTGTAAGTTCAAGAAGTAGTTGGTTGAAGCCACGATATCAGCTGGTTGAATGGTGTGGTTCTTTAAGTCAATGTGACCGTTACCGATCATATTCAAAACTTGTTCAGGGTCGTTCTTTGAGAAGACCTTGATCACTTGAACAGTCATTGGTTCTGTCACAACGGCTTCATCAGAAGGTGTGTACGTTACAGCCTTAAAGTCTTCCTGATCCAGATATGGTGATAATTCGGCCATTACAGTCTTATCGATCACAGTACCCTTTTCAGCAATAACTTCACCAGACTCAGGGTCAGCCAATGTTTCAGCTAACGTTAAGCCCAGCAAACGGGTGTGTAAGTCCAACTTCTTGTTTAATTTGTAACGACCAACAGGGGCTGTGTCGTAACGCTTTGGATCGAAGAACCGCGCCGTCAACAAGCTCCGTGATGAGTCAGCCGTCTTTGGTTCACCAGGCCGCAACCGTTCGTAGATATCCTTCAAGGATTCTTCAACACGTGAGTCCTCAGAATTCTTGTGGATATCCTTTTCAAGGGTGTTCATCAATGCATCACTTTCACCTAAGATGTCAATGATTTCATCGTCAGAACCATAGCCCAGTGCACGAACAAGTTCCGTCATTGGGATCTTCCGTGTCCGGTCGATCCGAACGTAAGAAATTTGCTTTGCATCCGTTTCATATTCTAACCATGCACCACGGTTAGGAATAACGGTTGCGCCAAAGACTTCACGGCCGTTCTTGTCTTCATCTTCGTTGTAGTAGACACCAGGTGAACGCACTAATTGTGATACGATAACCCGCTCTGCTCCGTTGATGATAAACGTCCCCTGATCAGTCATCAGCGGGAAGTCACCGAAGAACACGTCCTGGCTCTTGATTTCACCAGTTTCGTGGTTCGTTAACCGCAACGTCACGTGCAATGGTGCAGAGTAGTTTGCATCATGTTCACGTGCTTCATCCACAGTGTATTTTGGTTCGAGTAACTGGTAGTCAACGAATTCCAATGACAAGTTTCCTTGGAAGTCATCAATTGGCATGATGTCGTCGAACATGTCACGCAGTCCCTCGTCTAGGAACCATTGGTAAGAATCCGTTTGGATTTCAATCAAGTTCGGCAGATCAAGAACTTCCTTGATGCGTGCGTAACTTCTACGGGTCCGGTGTTTACCGTATTTAACTAAATGCCCTGCCAAGTTCTTCACTCCTTCGATTGAGGTTTTCCGGTGAATAAGCCCGTCCAATCAATGTTACAAGTTGATTACAAATCACCTGTAAATCGATTTTTGAGCATAAAAAAGGCAAAAGAAGCTCTTCCATAATGAAACAGTTAAAGGCTACTTTTGCTTTTCTATAAGGGGGTTAGCGGACAATAGATCGTCAACCCGATTTTTATTCACAGTAATATACAGGTAGTAATATACGCTGATTTGTTAATGTTGTCAATGGTTTTACTCAGGGCTACTGGTATCGCTCACACCATCCGCAACTCCAAATAAAATCAGCTTCAGCAAGAATTGAATTTGCTCGCGTTCCGACAGTTCTGGATCACCCAGCCGGTGAAATTGAGCAAATAACGGCGCCAAACTGGTCATGTAAAAACTGGCCGCCGTTTGCGGATCAAGGCCTGGCTTCAGGGTGACTTTGTTTGAACCAAAGAATTGGGCCAATGGTCGCACGTAGTCCATGCCGAATAGCTGTCCCAAACGGCGTTTATTTTCCGGCTTTAGGTAGCGGAAACTGCCGTGAATCAGTGAAAACGCATCTCGCGGGTGCACCGCAAGCATGGCCGCTGTGAGATCCGTCAGCACGTCTAACCCGCTTCCCTGGTCTGCCGTGATGATGGTCGTCATCGTGGTGGCCAGTTCACCGCCAACCTCTTCAATTACCTCTAAAAAGATAAGTTCTTTATCGCTAAAGTGATGATACAGTGCTGGTTGTGAGATACCAACAATCCCGGCAATATCTCGGGTCGAGGTCTCAGCATAGCCCTTTGTCAAAAACAGTTCACGGGCAGCATCCAAAATGCGTCGCCGGGTGTGCGCCAGCTGTTCTTCGCGACTCATTTAAACGCCTCCTTATTAATAGATTCAATTTAGTTCACAGATCACCTTTAGTTTCTGCTTTCCCTAAGGAAAAAGCAATTACGAACGACTGACCCTCATAAAACTTTAATCGCAGGCGTGATCTTTCAACTGACACAAACAGCCACCCATGGCAATTATCCATAAGTGACTGTTTGTGGGTGCGTATTAACCATGGCGAAACGTCATGATTAACACGCTGTTATTTTGAAGAAACTGGCTCTTTTTGTGTCGGCTGTTCTTTGGTGGTGATCGTAATCTTGCCACCCTTGGCACCAACCGTCACCACATCGTTTGTTTTAATTTGTCCAGCAATCAAGGCTTCACTCAACTGGTCTTCCACCTGAGTCTGAAGGGCCCGCCGGATTGGCCGTGCCCCATATTCAGGATCAAAACCAGCATCTGCGACAACATCAATGGCTGCCGGGGTAATCTTAACCTTGATGCCCTGTTCCGCGACCCGATTCAAGACCGTTGTGGCCATGATTTTAACAATGTCGTGTAGTTCTGGCTTTGTCAGGGAGTGGAAGATCACCGTTTCATCGATCCGGTTTAAGAATTCAGGCCGGAATGTTTGCCGTAACGCCTGACGAATTTTCGCAGACATGGCGTTATAACTATCCGTTGCACTAACCGCGCCAAACCCAACTTCCTTATCGTCACGAACTGCGGTCGCCCCAAGGTTCGAGGTCATGATCAAAATCGTGTTTCTAAAGTCCACTTTCCGGCCCTTAGAATCCGTCAAAAAGCCATCGTCCAGAACCTGCAATAACAAATTAAAGACTTCTGTATCAGCTTTTTCCGCTTCATCCAGGAGCACAACGGAATATGGTTTGTTCCGAACCTGTTCGGTCAGCTGACCACCCTCATCGTAACCAACATATCCTGGTGCTGCCCCAATCAACCGACTGGAACTGTACCGTTCTTGATATTCAGACATGTCGACCCGAATCATGTTGTCTTCAGAACCAAACATTGCTTCGGCTAATGCCTTGGCTAATTCCGTCTTTCCGACACCAGTTGGGCCAAGGAACATAAACGACCCAATTGGCCGGTTTGGATCTTTCAACCCTGACCGTGCCCGCCGGATGGCCCGTGAAACCGCGGAAATGGCTTCATCTTGCCCGACGACCCGTTTGTGAAGCACCTTTTCAAGGTTCAACAACCGGGCTTCTTCATTTTTCTGTAACTGTGTTAACGGAACACCCGTCCACTCAGAAACAACCTCGGCGACATCTTCACCGGTCACCTTCAAGTCATACTGATGCTTACCAGCAAGCTTGTCAGCATCAGCTTCATCAACCAATTTGTCGACCCGTTTCCGTAACGCCATTTCCTTTTCTCGAAGTGCTGCCGCACCCTCAAAGTCCTGGTTTTCAATGGCCGCTTCCTTTTGTTGCTGTAACTCAGCCAACTTATCTTCTTGCTTTGCAAGCTTCGTTGGGTGACCCGCGTCATCAATGCGAACCTTGGCTGCCGCCTCGTCCATTAAATCAATGGCCTTATCCGGTAAGAACCGCTGGGTGATGTACCGTGAAGATAGTTTAACGGCTTCAGTTACCGCGTCATCCGTGATTTCAACTTGGTGGTGGTCTTCATAACGACCCTTCAACCCCATCAAAATCTCGGTTGCTTCGGCTTCCGTTGGTTCGTCCACTTGCACGGTCGCAAACCGCCGTTCCAACGCAGCGTCAGACTCAATGTACTTTTGATATTCATTGAGTGTCGTTGCCCCGATGGTTTGGAGTTCACCACGTGCTAAAGCTGGCTTCAAAATGTTCGAGGCATCAATTGCCCCTTCTGCACCACCAGCACCAATAAGGGTGTGAAGTTCGTCGATAAACAAGATCACGTGACCATCGTTGTAAATTTCTTCGATGACTTTCTTGAGCCGGTCTTCGAATTCACCACGGTACTTGGTCCCGGCAACCAGTGATCCCATGTCTAACATCATCAACCGTTTGTCAGCAAGGTTATCTGGCACATCACCGGCGACGATCTTTTGGGCAAGGCCCTCAGCAATGGCGGTCTTCCCGACACCAGGTTCCCCAATCAACACGGGGTTATTTTTCGTCCGACGACTCAAAATTTGAATCACCCGTTTAACCTCTTTAGCACGGCCAACCACGGGATCCATTTGTTTTTCAACCGCCAGGGCCGTTAAGTCACGTGCCAGTGAGTCTAAGGTTGGCGTGCCTTCCTTTGGCTGCTTAGCCGCGTTCGCTTTGGCGATTTGTTGACGCCGCCGCGGTGAATCGTTAACGCCCAGCTTGTGTAGAATGATCTTTCGCGTTTGCGCTAGATCCAGGTTCAACGTCATCAAGATCCGGGATGACAGAATTGTTTCGTCTGATAACAACGCCAACAATAGGTGTTCCGTTCCGATCTTAGTGGCACCCAACCGTTTTGCTTCGTCACCGGCCAATGTCAACATGTCCTTGGCTTTTGGTGAATATGGTAAATAGGTATCTTTTGTTGTGTTGGTCATGGTTCCGTAGCCGGTAAACCGTTCGATTTCTTCACGAACGTCTTCTTCGGTCACGTTGAACTGATCCAGGACTTTGCTAGCAATCCCATTTTGTTCAATGGTTAAGGCTAGCAATAAGTGTTCAGTACCCACAGCCTGGTGTTTGAAATATTTAGCTTGTTCCTGTGCCAGCACTAAAACGTCCTTGGCACTCGGTGTGAATAAATTATCCATCTCTGTCCTGCCTTTCATTAATGACCCGTGTTTGTCGTTTGTACAAACGTGTGGTCCACCAACCTAATTCTCTAATCGAAGGCGGTTCAACACCCCAATTAGAATCCGGGCGCGCAGCGTACATTCAACATCATGATCGCCCACGTTCAGCGTATCCTTATCAATGGCTGATAAAATGATGTTTGCTTCACGTTCCTTAAGCACCCCATCGTTAAACAGAGAGTTAATAATCGCATACGCATCGTGCTGGTTAATTGAATCCCCCACGACATCATTCAACAAGTTATCAAGGATGTCTGCATCCGCAAAAAGGTCAACCTTTT
Source organism: Furfurilactobacillus entadae (assembly GCF_045862745.1). NCBI lineage: Bacteria > Bacillati > Bacillota > Bacilli > Lactobacillales > Lactobacillaceae > Furfurilactobacillus > Furfurilactobacillus entadae. Next base: position 99,117 of record NZ_BQXN01000005.1, read on the forward strand.
CAATCCGGATATAGCCACCGCCGCCCCGCTTACTTTCGACAATGTAACCGTTCTGCATGTTAAACCGTGTCTTAATGACATAGTTGATTTGTGATGGGACAACATTAAACTGATCAGCAATGTCTGACCGGCGAATTTCCACCTGGTCAGCGCCTTCCAAAATGCTCTTTAAGTACTTCTCAATCACATCAGAAATGTTCGTTGAGCCTTCCATCCTCGCTCACCCCAATCTTTGACTAATATTGACTTTATTATACGAAGAATCGCGGCTTTTGCAATGAAAAAGTTTCCTCAACGTTGTCATAATAAAGTTTCTGGTCTTCATGGGAAGACTACTATACACGTTTTTTTGATGAAGTGACAGAAAAAAGATCCCAAACTGCTAACTTTTAGTTAGCAGTTCGGAATCATCTAAAACATTATGCCCACGTTTCTTGATCGAGAGCCATTTGCCAAAATGAACATTCGTAAAACGTGCTCCGTTTAAAGGCGGCGTTCATGGCTTGCTGCGTTTGCTCGTCAGCATGCGCTGCCACTCGATCCGTCAAAGCTAATTGCGTCGCCACCGCATCCGTGTAGCTCGCAGCTTGATAGCTGTCTAACCAGGCCTGATAAATTGGGACTGGTGACTGTTTACCAGTCAGCGTTTCCCCGATGTCGGCGTATAACCATGCACACGGCAATAATCCGGCAATGGCCGCTTCCGGGCCTTGTTCCGTCAACGTCCGGTACATATGGGACGTGTACGCATACGTCGTTGGTGCCAGCGGCGTCGTAGCGACTTCATCATCCGTGATTTTCAGTGTCTTAAAGTACGTCGCCCGCGTCGCCATTTCACCGGCCCGTAAATCAGCGGCGAGTTCCAACAGCAATGCCGTCACTTTCGGATCGGTCGTTGCCGCCGCGGTCAATTCATGTAGCTTCGCGAAGTCGCGTAAATAATGATGATCCTGAATCAAATAGTACCGAAACACGGCTTCCGGTAACGTCCCCGCACTTAACTGTTCAATAAACGGATGGTCTAAACTTGCCTGCCATAACGGCAACGCCGCTGCCTTAGCTTGAATACTAAACGCCATTAATAACATCCCCTGATTTCGATTTGTTTAACAATCATTATAGCAAACCGTCCGCAGACTTTAACCGCCGCAAACGCGAAACCTAATGCAAGCCTCGTCTCATCTAACAGAAAACCCGCACCATGGACAAAGTTCAGTCCATGGTGCGGGTTTTCTGTTAGATGAGCAGGCCTAATCGCATTAGTTTTCGCTCTCTTCTACTTAAATGACACCAAGTTTTCGGCAGTGTCTGTTTCAATTAATTGGCGGTTGTTGTTCAATGCAAATTGCACCATGTTCCGCACCGCTGTCTTCGTGTAGAAGGCAATGTGTGGGCTAACCAACACATTTTCGCGGCTCATCAAGTTCTTCAACCGTTCGTCAGGAATGGCATCGAAACTACCAAAGTCTTCGTTGAAAATCCCGACTTCGTTTTCGTAAACGTCAAGGGCTGCACCAGCAACCTTGCCGTCGTCCAAGGCCTTAATCAAGTCGTCAGTGTCGATCAAGTCCCCACGAGCTGGGTTCAAGATGTACACGTTGTCCTTCATCTTGCCAAAGGCTTCCGCATTCAGCATGTGGAAGTTTTCCTTCGTTGCTGGGGCGTGCAGTGAGATCACGTCAGCTTGGGCATACAATTCATCCAAAGTGTCGACGTAGATGCCATCTTTTTCTAATTCTGGGTTGTGGAAGACGTCATAAGCAACGATCTTCGCACCAAAACCACGGTAGATTTGGATGGCTGCGCGGCCGATCCGGCCAGTCGCAATCACACCAACTGTCAACTGGTTCAATTCAGTGGCAATGTCTGGTGCCCACCGTAAATCACCCGTTGCTTGGCGATGTGCGTATTGTGGTGTCCGACGTAACAACCGCATTAATTCAGTTACTGTGAATTCAGCAATGGCTGCTGGTGAATAAGCTGGGACATTTGTGACCTTCATGTCGTTACGCTTAACAGCATCGGCGTCGACATTATCAACCCCAACGTTCCGTAATGACATGTACTTTACACCAAGTTCAGCCAACCGGTCCAAAATTGCACCAGTATATGGCTTTTGTTGGTACACAACGGCGCCGTCAAATCCAGCGGCTTGTTCAACCGTTTGTTCCGTTAATAGATCCTTAACGGCCTTTACTTCAATTCCTTGTTCTTTGGCCCATTCTTCGACGTAAGGTTCTTCGTCATCGCGGATGCCGTAAGCAATAATCTTCACTGTGTGTTACCCCCAACAATTTTTAATATCAATGTTAATTATATCACTAATATGGGAATTTTGAAGTCGGTTCCACGTGACGCCCTCACAATCGACTAACCTGCCTTTTTCGGCGTTCGATAGCCTAGTGATAGCATCACAACCGCTAAAATAATCAGCAATCCCCCAACACCATCTGCCCAAACAAACGGAATGTGGAGCACTGTAATCGAAATGACGGTTGCTGCGAGTGGTTCGAACGCATCCAGCAAACTTGCTGTGGTTGGCGAAATGTACATCAAGCTAACTGAGTACATAACAAACGCAATTAGCGTTCCAAACAAAACCACTGCGCTAACAGACAGAACGGTTTTCATCGTTAACGGCGGCACGCCGACCCAAATGGGTTGAATAAAATTCATGGCAATCCCACCAATAAACAACCCCCACCCATTAACATTAACGGACCCGTACGTCGGTAACAACGGACGCGGCAGTAACGTACTCGTCGCTACGGCAACTGCTGACATCAATCCCCAAAAGAGCAAAGCTGGCGAAACAGCTAAATGATTCAGCTGCCCATGTGTCACGACAAAAAAGGCCCCCAGCAACGCTAACACCATGCCAATTGCTTCTGCGCGCGACGGCAATTCCCGGTGAAACACGACGTAGTACAACGCGATAACGATTGGACCCAAAAATTGCAGAATTGTTGCAACTGCCGCATTTCCATACCGAATTGCCAAAAAGTAAAAGAATTGGATGGGAATCAGTCCCAGTAACCCAAATAAAACTTGCTGCCCTGCTGCCCGTGGTGTCCTCCACACGGCAAACGGATGCTTGCCTGTCACCACGCTATAAGTAAGGAGTAATAAGCCCGCAAACGTCATCCGAACCGCCGTCAACCATGCTGGTGTCACTGGATGAGCACCTGTAAATAACACTTGGGCAAAAACGCCAGAGATTCCCCACAGCATGGCGCCACCACTTGCCAATAAAATTCCGACCAAGACGTGGCCGTTTCGCTCCCTCATTTGTAACACCCCACAACACATTTCTTCATTAATTAATCCGTTTTATCAAACGGAAACTGTTTTACTAGGCGATTACGCCGTTCATAAACCGTTCCGTACCACCAAATGTCACAAATTATCCCCAATAGCGCAAGCAAGCCAACCGCGTACCGTGTTAGCCCCGTTTCTGAAAATAGGCCGACCAAAAGTGTAAACAGGCTAAACAGCACGGCCACCGCAATCGACAACGACAAAATAACCAAGCCCCGCCGTTGTTTTTTCCACCAAATCCCGAGTAACAAGCTCAGCGTCAAACACCCTAACGCGAGCCACCAGCCCCAGAGATTTTGTTGCGTGATGTAATGCGCCGCTGGCCACATGGTGAGTAACACCATTTCTACGATCATAATTCCCCAGGCCAGGACCGTTAACCGTAATCCTTTTTTTGACATATTTTCACCCTTTCGCACCGTTAAAAGAACCCGTCAGAACGAGATGTTCATGACAGGTCAGTTAATCACCTATTTTAGCCAACGTTAATGATAACGGCGACCAACCATTTGGCGCACTGGCGAGTGCATCGGGTCATCAAGACTCCCAGCCAATTCAGCAAAAACCGTGAGGAGCTGGGCATTCGATAATTTTGCTAAACTAGTCGCCGTCTTAATGGTTGCGTCGTCCCACTGTGCCACTGAATGATTATCCTCTTGATCTAGCACGATTTCGAGTAATAATCCCACGTTGCTAAACACATGACTGTGGGCCGTAGCCAACGATTGGTGCAACCATTCAAGCACCCGTTTTCCGGACGAGGTCAACGCCTGCTGGCGAAACGGTAATTTAAGTAGACACTTCAAAAATTCATGATTACTTAAGCGACTGGCCGCCTGAGCAGCTGCCTGGTCGGCAACGGTTGGTGCAATTTGATCACCCGTCATGATAGCGTCTAACCGAGCCAAATGACGGACCAATTCAAATTCGCGGGTCACTTTGTGTTCACGTATTAACCAGTTTTCAAAAACCTCAACGGCATGTTCACGTTGTGTCAGCATGGCGTCACTCCCTTAAACGTTCGTTACCGTCAATGTAACATTACTAGGAACCATTAACCAAGTGAAACGCTTGCATTACTGATTAGCACGCCAATTTTGAACAAGGTTCGCAAGTTCCGTCTTCATTACCATTAATTCATTTTGATCAGCTGCATTCGCACCACTTGCTAAATCGTGTCCGCCACCATGGTGACCCTTCGCCAATCCGTTGATCACTGGTCCCTTTGACCGCAAGTGGACCCGGAACGTTCCGTCGGCGTTTTCAACAACAAGGAGCCACGCAATGACATCCTCTAACCGACCGGGTGTTGAAACCACCGCGTGTGCTTCACTCGTTGTTACGTTTAGCGCTGTCAATCGTTCTTGAGTTGCCACAAAATAAGCCGCTCCGTTTACATCAATTTCAAGATCAGTCAGAACATCACCCATCAACCGACCAACACCGCGGGAGAGTTCAGTTTCGTGGCGACTCACTTCCGCAGCATCAATCCCTGTTGCCAGGAGTTGACTCGCAATCTGTAACGTGTGAGCACTCGTGGCTGGGTACAAGAACCGCCCGGTATCCCCAACAATTCCGGCATATAACAGCCGCGCTGCTTTTGCCGTCAGCGGCAATTGACCGTTACTAGCATTGACCAAATCCATAATAAGTTCCGACGTACTGGAAGCTTCTGGTAACACCCATTGCGGATCGCCAAATGCGTCATCATTCGGATGGTGATCGATCTTAATCAACTCACGGCCCTGTACGTAGCGACCGTCATCAATGCGTTCCGTGTTCGCCGTATCGACAACAATCACTAAAGCATTGGCAAACGTCGCGTCAGCAACTTGGTCTGGCAAGCCGAGCCACGCCAAATCCGTTGGAACATCACCAACGGCGTACACTTTTTTGGTGGGGAACGCCGCCTTGATCAACGTTCGAAGCCCAAATTGTGAACCAAGTGCATCTGGATCAGGCCGTTGGTGCCGGTGAATGATGATCGTGTCGGCTGCTTGAATTGCCGCTAAAATTACTGAAGTCGTTTCCATATTTTCTGCCATCCTCATTTTAAATGTTACGTTCATCATGCCATAAAAGTTCGTGGAGAGCCAATCCTTTAACGCAAGTCAGGTTTCGCCCAATCATTTTCATCATGGACTCCGTTCAGCTACCCATCAGAAACAAAAAAAAGCCACCACCGTAACCGGTGATGGCTAGTAATCGGGACAACAAGATTTGAACTTGCGACCCCTGCGTCCCGAACGCAGTGCTCTACCAAGCTGAGCTATATCCCGAAAAAATCGCCGCCACCAGGATTGGTGGTGGCGATTAATGATGCACCCAGTAGGAGTCGAACCTACAACCTTCTGATTCGTAGTCAGACACTCTATCCAGTTGCGCTATGGGTGCATTTTCATAACAAGGTTACGAAAAGCGGAAGACGGGATTCGAACCCGCGACCCCCACCATGGCAAGGTGATGTTCTACCACTGAACTACTTCCGCATATTAACTTGGAACAATGCCGACTAGAGGATTCGAACCTCCGACCCCCGCTTTACTAGAGCGGTGCTCTGACCAGCTGAGCTAAGTCGGCAAATACTGATGCGGATGAAGGGATTCGAACCCCCACATCAAAAGATACTAGAACCTAAATCTAGCGCGTCTGCCAGTTCCGCCACATCCGCAGCATCTGACTCTCTTCCTCATCAGACAACTATTAGATAATATCATTTTCAATGAAAAACTGTCAATACTGTTCCATTTATTTCTTCAACTTTTTTCGTTTTCATGAGCCCCTTGCGCTTCCCCATCCACCATTGTTTAGCAATCAGTTCACCGTATTGCAGGATCACATGCCTATTGGTTTGCCATAATAAAAAGGCGAGCTCCCAAAACGGAAACTCACCTTTACGATGTGCACTTTAAACGTCAGTTAAACCCTAGTTCATCCGTGCGTTTTCTTTAGTGATCTTTGTTACCCCGTGCATGTAAGGAACCAGTGCTTCTGGAATGGTGACAGAACCGTCTTCGTTTTGGTAGTTTTCCAAAATGGCGGCAACGGTCCGACCAACAGCAAGACCAGAACCATTCAACGTGTGAACCAAGTGAACCTTGCCGTCGTGGTCACGGTAACGAATTTGTGCGCGCCGTGCCTGGAAGTCTTCACAGTTAGAACAACTTGAAATTTCCCGATAAGTTTCTTGATGCGGAATCCATACCTCTAAGTCGTGGGTCTCGGCTGCCGTAAAGCTCATGTCGCCGGTCGCTAACGTAATAACATGGTAAGCCAGTCCCAATTTTTGTAAGATGTCCTCAGCGTCCGTCGTCATCTTTTCCAATTCATTGTAAGATTCTTCGGGTTTCACGTACTTCACCATTTCAACCTTATTAAACTGGTGCATCCGGATTAAGCCCCGTGTGTCACGTCCAGCAGAACCGGCTTCTGACCGGAAACTTGGTGACAAGGCTGTCAGGTACACCGGTAATTGGGCTTCGTCCAGCACTTCAGCGCGGTAGTAGTTTGTCAGCGGCACTTCGGCTGTTGGAATCATCGTTAAATCTTCATCGGCCAGTTGGTACACGTCTTCCTTAAACTTGGGAAATTGGCCCGTCCCGTACATTGAGTCGCTGTTGACCATGTAAGGTGGAATAACTTCCTCATAGCCTTCCTCGGCATGTTGATCCAACATAAAGTTATAAATGGCGCGTTCTAGCTTCGCACCCATCCCCATGTAGTAAACGAACCGGGCACCAGAGACCTTTGCAGCCCGTTTAAAGTCCAAGATTCCAAGGTCTTCACCAATGTCCCAGTGCGCTTTAGGTTCAAAGTCAAAGTGCGGAATGACCCCCACCTTTCGTTCTTCACGGGCGTAGTTTTCATCTGGGCCAACGGGGTCCGTGTCATGGGGGAAGTTTGGCAAGTGCGCCATCTTGTCGTTAAACGTCGTGAGCACTTCATCCAGTTCAACGTCTAGCGCCTTAATTTGGCTTCCCACTTCTCGCATTTCAGCAATTTGGGCCGTTGCGTCTTCCTTGTTCCGTTTAGCAACACTGATGGCATCTGACACAGTGTTCCGTTTCGCCTTCAATTGTTCCGTTTGTTGAAGTAGTTCACGCCGCTTCTCATCCAGCGCTAACACGTCATCAATTTGTTCCGGCTTCACAGCCCGGGTTGCTAACTGCGCCTTTGCTTCATCCGGATTTGTCCGGATTCGTTTAATGTCTAGCATATGCTTGACCTCCATTTTATGCGGTTAATGAGTCAAAAAAGACGCCACTCATCCCAATCAATTGGGACGAATGACGTCAATTCGCGGTACCACCCAAGTTCACCATCGCTGGTGCGCTCAAACAAGATAACGACTTTCGCCGTGCGGGAGTTACCCGCCCACGTGATTCGTTGCTGGAAGCGCGATGATCCGGTTTTCATCAACCACCGGCTTTCTAAGTCATCGCATAAAACAACTGTGTTTATTTATGTCATTAATTGGCTTTAGTGTAAGCCATTCACGCCATTCCTGCAAGCATCAGCTTCAAAAAATTATGCCGTTGCAACTTGCAATTCGGCTAACTTCGCGTCAATCTGGGCCAACACTGCCTGGGCCGCCGTTGGATCTTCAACGAAGTCAAATTGATCACCATCGATCTTCATCTTTGGACCATGGTTATACTGTTCATACCAGTCCGTATAACGTGCATTCAACTGTTTGTAGTATTCGTACAGGTCTGGATCTGTATCGATCTGTTCGTATTCACGCCCACGTTTTTTAATCCGTTCTAACATTGTGTCAAACGAAATATCAATGTGAATCAGTAAGTCGGGGTTCTTCGCATGTGGTGCATCTGGCAATTCTTGCATCATGTTTGTCATGAGGGAGTCGTAAATGTCCACTTCTGTCTCCGTTGACCGGCCTAAGTCGGCGTTTAAATGAAACAACAGTGAGTCTTCATAAATTGACCGGTCCATCACACTGGCATCATCAGCAAATGACGCCTTGATGGAATCCATGCGTTTGTTCAAAAAGTAAATCTGCAGTAAGAACGCATACTTTTTAGGATCCTTATAGAACAACGGCAAAATGGGGTTGTCCTCCACTGATTCATAAAATGCCTGCGTGTTCAAATGAGTGGCCAGAAGATCCGTTAAACTCGTCTTTCCTGCACCAATCGTTCCTGCTAAAACAATCATGTCTTGTCTCCCCTAAGTTCTGTCCTAAGCTGCCAATTTGTCTACCCTACATGCTAATGGCGCACTAAACGGCTCACCACCACGACACCACGCAACGTGAGCTAGCGCAATCATTATTTGCCTTAAATATCTGCTACATATTGTAGCACGTCTAAAAATCAGTGGCATATCTTGTAGCCAAAAAAATAAATCGTAATCGTTCTGTCATAACCGTGTTTAACCGAAGAAGCCCCGGCATGAAGCGCAGGGGAGTGCTTACATTGTTTGCAACCTTTCCATGAATATATTTATTTCATGACAAAAAGGTGAGAACGCCTCATGCCATCATCATCCATTAAAAAACGACCGTTGTGAATGGTTCCCCCTCACAGCGGCCGCTTTAATTACTTTATCTTGAAACCTTAACAATGACCATCATGCGCATTGCAGCTTAATCAGTATGTGTGTTCGTATCCGTTGATGACCCAGCAACCTCTGAATCAGCAGTAACGGTCGAATAGCTTTCAGACCGTGTCTTCGGCGACAGATTCACCTGATCCAGTGGAATCATGTGCGTCATATGCCGAATCTTGTAGTAACCCCACAAAATCAAGAACAGTGGCACACTCATGTACGTGATCAGGATCGCCTGCAAATCAAAGTTTGCAAATGACTTGAGGTCCTGGCCTGCAATCACGATGATTCCAAGGCCAAACGCGAGTAACGGGCCAACCGGGAACCACTTTGCGTGATAGCGCAATTCGCTCACCTTGTGCCCCTGCTTAACGAATGCCCGCCGGAAACGATAATGACTGATGGCGATCCCGAGCCAGGCAATAAAGCCAGTCAACCCAGACGCCGCCACCAAGTACAAGTACAACTGGGGCCCAAAGATACTGGTTAAGAACGTTAGTAATCCAATGATCATGGTTCCGATCAATGCAGCCATTGGGATGCCACGCTTGTTCGTCTTCCCGAAGAAGTCTGGCGCGTACCCTTCGTTTGCAAGTGAATACAGCATCCGCGTTGAGGCGTATAACCCCGAATTAGCGGATGAAATCACGGACGTCAAGATGACGGCGTTCATGACACTAGCCGCAGCGGCCAACCCGGCACGGCGGAAGACTAACGTAAACGGACTGATGGCGATATCCGTTGCGCTTGATCCCAAAAGATCCTTGCTGGTATAGGGAATGATGCAGGCAATAACAAAAATGGCTAAAATATAGAATAATAAAATCCGCCAGAACACCTGCCGGATCGCCTTTGGAATACTCGTTTCTGGTGTTTCACTTTCACCAGCTTCGATTCCGATCAGCTCCGTCCCTTGGAACGAGAACCCAGCGACAACGAAGACGGACAGTAACGCCGGAATCCCACCAACAAATGGCGCATGCTTGTACGTCAGGTTAGAAAAGCCGGTTGCATGGCCGCCCATAATTCCTAGGATGGTGAAGACCCCAACCACTAAGAAAATAAGAACGGTGACCACCTTAACGATGGACATCCAGTATTCCGTTTCACCAAAGGAGCGAACGGATAATGCGTTGATCGTAAAAATGATGGCTAACGCAATGATACTAAAAATCCACGCCGGAACATGTGGCAGCCAAAACTGCATAACTAACGCCGCCGTGGAAACATCAACGGCCAACGTAATGGCCCAGTTGAACCAGTAGTTCCACCCCATGGCAAATCCTAATGCGGGATCAACAAACTTCGTTGAATACGCCGCAAATGACCCGGTCAGTGGCATGTACGTCGCCATTTCACCAAGACTTGTCATCAAGAAGTAAACCATTAGCCCAATGGCAATGTACGCCACTAATGCCCCACCAGGCCCGGCTGTCGAGATTGCCGACCCGGAGGCCACAAACAACCCTGTTCCAATACTACCACCCAGCGCGATCATCGAAAGATGCCGCGTCTTTAACGTCCGGTTAACCGCACGATTTTCATTTTCTGCCATATCGAGTTCCTCCCATTTTTTGCAAAGAGAAGCACCGGATGTAATCTGAACAAACAAAAAAGGTCGGCTTGCTTAACAAAGTGTCAATTCGACACGCTAAACAATCCGACCACCTTTAATCTATCCTGGTCAATCGTTGATAGCGCTCCGTGGCGTTTCTATTTGCCACGACAGTCCGTTAGCTATTAACCAACGGCCCAACCACTAGATTGAAACAGCAACCTGTGATTTCGGCGACGCACCCTTTTACTGAAAGTCAGTGGACCTGTTTGTCCTCGTCTCAGCGACTCGTGATTGCCGCAACCTCTTCATTCGATATAACGACAGTATAAAAAGAAGACTTGCAAATTGCAAGTCTTCTTTTAGTCGATTAACGATTTATCGCTTTCATTAACGGTTCTTTTGCTCTTCCTACACCATGTGGCCACCACGAAGTAACCGTTTAAGCTGCTCCGTAAAACGAGTTGCGTTCTCAACGCTATCGTTCCAATCCACCGTCGGGATAATTGTTGACTGAAAGATTTTGACCAACACTTGGTGTACCGACACTGCTTGAAGTGCGGAGGCATACCGCCGATCAGCCTCAGCAAATAAATCTGTCAATACTTGTGAACCCCGGTTGGCCAGTGGTTCTAAGTCGTCAAAAACTTGATCAATTAGCCCGTTATTTGGATATGAATCAATGATCTCGGTTGCCACAACAGCGTCCCAAACACTAATTTCATCCGCTGGCCGCCCCAGTGTAAAGCCGCCCTGGTTGCCAGAAACAGATTGAATCAGCCCCGCCACAACCAGTTTACGCATGATTTTACGCAGGTACGTTTGTGAGCCCCCTAACCGTGTGTGGATCACAACGGACGTCAAGGGGACATTTTGTTTTTGGGTGGCAAGCAATGCCAAAATGCAGGCTGCCTGCTCGAAGCCCTTTGTTAATTGCATATGTTCACCTGGCCATCATGGCCTCATCAAATTAATTATTTTTCAACTTTATTTCGCTCAGTTTGTCTTTTTATCATAGCACACCACACACTCACGACAACCCCCGAAACTACTGGTTATTCGCCGAATCCTGTGGGCCCGTTGCGCGCCAAAAATCAAGCGGGGTCAGCTTGTAAAAGCGCTCCACTTTTCCGGGGGCAAAAAAGTCCGTTTCGTCGTGCTGAAGCTGATGTGTGAACTGAAAACCACACTTTGTAAAAATCCCGGCTGACCGCGTATTATCCGCAAAATACGAGCCCAAAATCGCCTGTAACCCGTGATCAAAACCGTAATTCAACACGGCAACGACTGCTTCACTCATGTAGCCCCGTCCCCAAAACGCTTCGTTCAACATGTAGCCCAAGTCCCGTTCCCCCCGGGCAAGGCGACCATTTTCATCGCTTCGACCATACAGCCCGATCGTCCCAATCAACTGGTGTGTTTCCGCTAATTCAATTCCCCAGATCCATCGCTGGTGCAAGGTTTGTTGTAGCAAAAAATGCGTTTCAAATTCGGTCCTGGTTGCTTGAAACCCCGCTGGTTGTGCCACGTTCACATTTTCAACGATCGCCGTAAAGTCGGCTAAGTCCGTCTCACTCATGGAGCGAATTACCAAGCGGTCTGTTTCTATCCTAGTTGCCATTTCGTCCCTCCAGCGGTTTGTTACCAAACACCGCTCTATTTGATGCTAGTTTAATCCAGGCGCCAGACAAACACAATCCGCCTCCCTCGCCACGCATCATCATTTGAGCTATCATACCTAGTGAGGTGAATGCCATGCAAACAATCAAACACATGATCAACGATCACAGTTACTTTCGCGGCTTTATGCACGATGTCCCCGGTCAAAACGGGCAAACGACCTTCCCCACCATGGTCATCGTCCCCGGCGGCTCTTACACGCATATTCCAGAAGCACAGGCTGAAAGTGTCGCACTTGCTTTCTTCGCTCAGGGTTACAACGCCGTGTACCTACGTTATTCCTTCATCGGCGAAATCATTCCGCTCCTTCCTGCGCCACTGATCGAACTGGCCCAGACGGTTCATCAGCTAAAGACCACGCCGGCGTGGCCCGTTGCTAACGACCAGGTCGTTATCTTCGGGATGTCCGTTGGTGGTAACTTGACTAGTCTATATAATGATTACTGGCACACTGACTGGCTAACGACGGCTTCAGCATCCACGCCAGACCAGTTGGAACCGACTGGTGTTATCCTTGGGTATCCCGTTATTAGTCCCAACCTTGGCTTTCCAAAGGACGCACACACACTGGCTCAGTGGACTGATGATCCCGCTCGGTTTGCCGCTGAACAACACGTTTCGGTGCATAATAAACCGACGTTTGCCTGGGTCACCGCAGAAGATCAGGCAGTCCCAGTGAAAAACACGCTTCAGTATGTGCAAGCCATGACCGATCATCACCAGCCGGTAGAATTACACCTTTTCAATCACGGACCACACGGATTGGCCCTTGCCAACCAGGTGACCGAATGGAAACCGGGAACAAACCTCCCGCACGTTGCCCACTGGTTTACCCTGGCCCAGGAGTGGTTGACCGATTTATTCACCAAGCCAACCGCCTAACCCAATTTAGTTTTTGTTAATGACACACTGACGGACATCATGATGGTCTTGTCAGCGTGTTTTTTAATTGATCAGACGATCAATTGTTTCCACTGGCGACAATTATGCGTTTTCAAAAGTGGCAGTTTTCTAAGAAACCATGTGAACATTACACAACCGGCATTAACGCCATGTTTTAATCACCATTATTTACCGTATTTATGAGAGAAAAATTAATGTTGAAAAGAGTAGCCATTTTCATTTAAACCGTGTAGAATGCTCTCACGTGGTCAACAACTGACCTTTTCATCAGGCAGTGACCAGCCAATGAAAAGTGTAACTGATGAGGAGTTACCCACCCATAATATGGTCACTGTCATGATTCCTCGTGAATCAACCTGGCCGCAATCGCGGCACATTGTGTGAGGGCCATGGCAGTTAACGTTTGGACCGATCATCCTTACGTGACAGTTCAACTAATCTGATTAACCCGGTAGAGCATACTAGTTCGTTTCCACCGGGTCATCCTGAACGTGCCATGACTCAATCGAAAAAGGAGCGAGTCTCATGACATCATCAACTTTAAACGTTACATTACACTTCGCAGAAATGACTGATTTACCAGCCATCAAGGAAATCATTACGGATGCCCGCGGCTTTTTAGCCGACCAAGGCATTGACCAATGGCAAAATGGTTATCCAGAGGATGCCGTTATCGCCGCCGACATTGACCGTGGTGAAACGGTTGCCTTAAAGGATGACGAAGGTACAATTCTTGCCATTGCTTCCCTAGTTAAGGGCATCGACGACGCTTACGAAGGCATCGTTGACGGCAAGTGGCGGGTCCCTGCAACACCAACAAATTACGTTTCCATTCATCGTGTTGCAATGGCGAAAGCCTCCCGTGGCCATCACCTAACCCACGATTTCTTCGACCTCATGCTTGAACAAATTCGACAGGATTCAGACGTCGAAAGCGTCCGCATCGATACACATCCCGAAAACTTTGGCATGCAACATGTCATTGAAACAAACGGATTTGATTACATCGGCTTGGTCCCAGTTGTCGGGGGTCGGCCTGATGAGACCAACGTCGCCTACGACATGGTCCTCAACTAAATAAGCTCAACAAATTAGCGGCCATCACCTTGATGAAGCCGTTTTTTTATTGCATTCATTCATAAACGGGTGATCGCCACTTTCTAATCAACTTCTAATGCAGTATACTAACTCCATGTAAAAGAAAAGGAGTGAGTCATTTGACTACTGAAATTACCCCTGATCAAATTCACCGCTACCAAGATGAATTATCAGAACGCAAAGACGCTGCCATTTTAGAACGCGCCATTAAAAAGAACGGGATTCTTGCCACCGCGCAGGATAACGCTGCTAACGTTGACATGACCCCCGTATTTTCGATTGATTTAGACACTGGCCACGTGGCCAACCAAAAGCAAAGTGGGCGTTGTTGGATGTTTGCAGCATTGAACACCATGCGTCACGCCATGAAGGATACCTTTAACCTTCCTGGTGACTTCGAACTTTCCCAAACGTACACTTACTTCTGGGATAAGTTTGAAAAGGCCAATTACTTCTATGAAAACGTCATCGCAACCGGTGATCAACCATTAACGGATCGTAAAGTTGCCTTCCTTATGACGACACCACAACAGGATGGTGGTCAGTGGGACATGATCTGTGCCATCATTGAAAAATATGGTGTTGTGCCCCAGTCTGTTATGCCAGAAACTTACAGTGCCACCAGTTCCAGTGACTTCAACGGGTTGTTGAACCTGAAATTACGGAAAGACGCCGTTGAATTCCGGGAACTCGTTGCTGCACATGCAAGTCGTGCCGAACTGGATGAATTAAAAGATCGCAAACTTCAAGAAGTGTACCGGATGCTGGCTTACAGTTTCGGTGAACCCGTTCAACACTTCGACTTTGAGTATCGTGACGAGAAAAAGGCTTACCACCTTGACCGTGATCTGACACCGAAGTCCTTCTATGACAAATACGTTGGCTGGGACCTTTCTCAGTACGTTTCCATCATCAACGCCCCAACCGCTGATAAGGCCTACAACAAGACCTACTCCGTTGAAATGCTCGGAAACGTTGTAAACGGCCGGGAAGTTAAACACTTAAACGTTACTATGGCTGACTTCAAGAAACTTGCCATTACGCAGCTTGAAGCTGGTCAAAGTGTCTGGTTTGGTTGTGACGTTGGCCAAAGTTCTGATCGGAAGGCCGGCATCATGGACACCAAGGTGTACGCCAAGGACGAACTGTTTGACGTCGACTTCTCCATGAGTAAGGCAGAACGCCTCGACTACGGTGAAAGTCTCATGACGCACGCCATGGTGCTTACTGGTGTCGACTTGGTCGATGGCAAACCCACTAAGTGGAAGGTCGAAAATTCCTGGGGTGACAAGGTCGGCGATCAAGGTTACTTTGTTATGAGTGACGCGTGGATGGACCAATACTGCTACCAAGTTGTTGTCAACAAAGCCTTCATGGCTGACGACCTCAAGGCAGCACAGGAACAAGCACCCGAACAATTACAACCATGGGACCCAATGGGCGCCCTTGCTTAACGTGTTTGTTCTGAGTAATCCGTTTATTGATCAATAAACACACGCCACTAAAAAGGCCCCACAACCGCGCAGCGTAATCTGACGTTTACCCAAAAAGTTGGAACTAAATAGTTTTGTTAATTAGGCAGTTAATTGCCGCTCGAAATCGAGTGGTGATTGACCGCCTAATTTTATTTGAATTCGCTTTTGATTGGAATAATTAATCCAGGAATTGATTGCTTTGGTTAGCTCTGAGGCGTTTGCGTATTGCTGTAAACTACCAATTTCAACTTTTAATTTACCAAAG